>NZ_JAOCEW010000033.1:0-52028 GCF_029841665.1 Stenotrophomonas sp. GD03819 | reverse complement strand
TCCCGCAACCGGACCCACCCCGCCATCCCACAGGAAACCAGCTTTTGCTTCGGCCGTTGCCGTTGCCGTTGCCTCTGCGGGTGCAGGGCGCAGCCCTGCAGCCCCCCCTTCCCTGAGCATTCCACGTAGTGGTTTGAGCGCCGCGCACACGCCAGCCACGGCACGCTAGGCCAACGGAACCACCCGTCATCCACCGAGAACCACCATGACCCTGCGCCACCTGCCCCTGCGCTCCGCCCTGCTGCTGGCCCTGTCGTCCCTGCCGCTGGCCGCGCTGGCCCTGTCGTCCCTGCCGCTGGCCGCGCTGGCCGAGGCTACTTCACCCGCCCCCACCCAGCAGGTGCCTGGCGTCTATCACCAGCGCGTCGGCGCACTGCAGGTCACCGCCCTGTTCGACGGCGTGGTCGCGCTGGGCCGGCAGGAAGTAGTGGACGTGCCGCCGACGCTGGTCAGCCGCCTGCTGGAAGGCCGCTACGTACCTGAGGACAAGAAAGGCCTGCAGACAGCGATCAACGCGTTCCTGATCCGCCAAGGCAACCACCTGACGCTGGTCGATACCGGCACCGCGCAGTGCTTTGGCCCCGGCCTGGGCCAGGTGCTGGGCAATCTGCGCGCCTCCGGCGTGGACCCGGCCGAGGTGGACGAGGTGCTGCTGACCCACGCCCATCCGGACCATCTGTGCGGGGTGCTCGACGCGCAGGGCAAGCCGGCCTATCCCAATGCCACGGTGTGGCTGTCCAAGGCCGATGCCGATTACTGGCTCAACCCGGCCAGCGAGGCCACCGCACCGAAGGGCGTGCGCTTCGCCTTCCCGTTGGCGCGCAACGCGGTGGCGCCGTACCAGGCCAGCGGCCACCTGCACACCTTCAGCCCCGGCGATGCCCTGCCCGGTGGCGCGGTGGCGATGGACACCCATGGCCATACGCCCGGCCATGTCTCCTACCGGTTCGACAGCCAGGGCGAGTCACTGCTGGTATGGGGCGATGTGCTGCACTTCCATGCGGTGCAGTTCGCGCACCCGGAGGCGGCATTCGAGGCCGATTCGGACCGCAAGGCGGCCATCGCCAGCCGTCGCGGGCTGCTGCAGCAGGCCACCGTCAACGGTTGGTGGGTGGCCGGTGCGCACCTGCCGTTCCCCGGCCTGGGCCATGTGCGTGGCGAGGGCAAGGCCTATGCGTGGGTGCCGGCGGAGTATTCGCCGTTGAAATGAGCCGATGAGCCCTTGTAGAGCCGAGCCCATGCTCGGCAACCTGGGCCTGGCCGCGCTGCGCGCGGCAGCCGAGCGTAGGCTCGGCTCTACAGGAAAACCGGAAGCCTTACTCCAGCCCCAACCAGCCGCCGATCACGCCGCGGGCTTCGTCCACACCGGTACGGTCTTCGCCGGAGAACACCTGCACGCTCACGCTGTCGCCATAGGCCGATTGCAGCTCCTTGCGCACCTTCTGCAGGGACTGCATCTGCTGGCTGCGGCTGAGCTTGTCGGCCTTGGTCAGCAGCGCGTGCGCCGGCAGGCCACGCTGCACGGCATAGGACAGCATCTGCCGGTCGTAGTCCTTCAGCGGATGGCGGATATCCATCACCACCACCAGGCCCTTCAAGGCTTCGCGGGTGCGGAAATACCTGTCGATGAAGGCCTGCCAGTGCGCCTGCAGGTCCAGCGGCACCTTGGCGTAGCCGTAACCGGGCAGGTCGACCAGATGCGCTTCCGGGGTGACCTGGAAGAACACCAGCTGCTGGGTACGGCCGGGGGTCTTGGAGACACGGGCCAGGGCGTTCTGGCGGGTCAGCGCGTTGAGCGCACTGGACTTGCCGGCGTTGGAGCGGCCGGCGAAGGCCACTTCGGCCCCTTCGTCGGGCGGCAGCTGCCGCACGTTGTGGGCCGAAAGGTGGTAACGGGCGCGTTCGATGAGCAATGACATGTGCCTAGGATCGCATGTTGCGGCGCCGCGCGCCCGTGCCGGCGGCCGTTGCGGGCATTTTGCTGCAGTGCTGCGTTGACCGTGCGAGGAAACGGCGTTGATAATCCGGGCGACGCCGGCGGCCACCGCCCGGCCCGGTCCATACGGAGCTTCAGCATGCGCCACGCTCGCGTTCTTGCCGTATCCGCCCTTGCCACTGCTGTAGTCGTTGCCGCTGCTGCGTTCGCGCAGACCACGTTGACCCCGCTGCCCGACAACGGGCCGATCCGCACCGCCTCGCTGGAAGTGGATTTCAGCAAGACCACCTGGGGCGACGCCAAGGCCGGCCAGACCAAGGCCTCGGCCTGCGCGGCCTGCCACGGCGCCGACGGCAATTCCACAGTGGAGATGTACCCGTCCATCGCCGGCCAGAGCGAACGCTACGTCGCCCAGCAGATGGCCCTGATCGCCAACGGCCAGCGCAGCTCCGGTGCGGCGGTGGCGATGGTGCCGTTCGTGCAGAACCTCACCCCGCAGGACATGCGCGACATCGGCGCGTTCTTCGCCACCCAGAAGGCCACCGCCGGCATCGCCGATGACACGGCGGTCACCGACGGCCCCTACAAGGGCATGAAGTTCTACGAGATCGGCCAGCAGCTGTACCGCGGCGGCGACGCCAAGCGCGGCCTGCCGGCCTGCATGGCCTGCCACGGCCCCAGCGGCGCCGGTAATCCCGGCCCGGCCTATCCGCACATTGGTGGCCAGCACGCCAGCTATGTCGCGCGCCGCCTGCAGGAATACCAGGCCGGCCAGACCAACGAAACCGACAAGGCGCACTTCCAGATCATGGCCACGGTCGCGCAGAAGCTGAGCGAGCAGGAGGTGCAGGCACTGTCGAGCTACCTGCAGGGTCTGCACAACAAGGCCGACGACGTGGCCGTTGCCACCACGCCGGCACAACCGGCTGCCGCCCCCTGACCACCATTGGTCGGCCGGGGCCGCCACCGCGGCCCTCGCCTGCGGTATGTTTCCTTCACGCCGGCGACCGCGCCGGCGTTGCTTTTTTCAACGGAGATGCGTGTCGATGAGGTTGATTTCCCGCCTGCTGTTGTCTGTGCTGGTGCTGCTGCCGCTGGTGGCCTGCGCCGCAACCCCTGCCAATGCCCCGCTGGTCGAAGGCAAAGACTACGAGCGCATCGCCCAGCCGGGCCCGTTCCAGCCGCTGGCCGGCAAGATCGAGGTGGTCGAAGTCTTCGGCTACACCTGCCCGCACTGCGCCCGTTTCGAGCCGCAGCTGGAAGCCTGGGCAGCCAAGCTGCCGGCCGACGTACGCTTCACCCCGGTTCCGGCGGCCTTCGGCGGCGCCTGGGACGCCTGGGCCCTGGCCTACTACGCCGCCGACGAAGTCGGCGTGGCCAAGCGCAGCCACGGCGCCGTGTTCAAGGCCCTGCACCAGGATGGCTCGCTGCCGATGCAGAACGTTTCGGCCGATGAGCTCGCCACCTTCTACAAGGCCTACGGCGTGACCCCGGACCGTTACCTGCAGGCCCTGCGCGGCGATGCCGTACAGAAGAAGGTCGATGCCGCCCGCGCGTTCGCCCAGCGCACCAGGATCCCGGGGACCCCGGCGCTGATCATCAACGGCCAGTACCTGGTGCGTGGCGACAGCTTCGACGACCAGCTGCGCATCGCCTCGGCGCTGATCGCTCAGGTCCGCGCCGCCCGCGGCCGCTGAACCAACACCCACCACCGACACGGCGCTGTCGCCGCCGCGTGTCATCATTTCCCCCTGGCCGGCGCATGACGCCGGCCCCACCTTTCCAGATGCTGGAGACGTTTCCATGAAGATCCGTTACGCCCTCGCCCTCGCAGCGCTGCTGCCAATCCTGGCTGCCTGCAAGGCCGACGACGGCAGCACCAACACCACCGCGGCCCCGGCCGAACCGGCTGCAGCTCCGGCGACCACCGAACCGGCTGCGCCGGCCGCGGGTACCGAAGGCACCGCACCGGCCGCTGCCGAAGGCGAGAAGGCCGCGGCTGAAGCCGCCCCGGCCGCTGCACCAGCCCCGACCACCGCCGCGCTGACCGGCCCGGCCCCGGTGGAAGGCGCCGACTACCAGGTGATCCCGAACGGCCAGCCGTTCCAGCCGGCCGCCGGCAAGATCGAAGTGACCGAGATCTTCGGCTACGTCTGCCCGGCCTGCGCCGCGTTCCAGCCGCTGGTCGGCCCGTGGAAGGCCGGCCTGCCGAGCGATGTGAACTTCGTCTACGTGCCGGCCATGTTCGGCGGCACCTGGGACAACTACGCCCGTGCCTTCTACGCCGCGCAGACCCTGGGTGTGCAGGAGAAGACCCACGAAGCCCTGTACGCTGCCATCCATTCGCAGAAGACCCTGAAGGGTGAGCGCGGCACCGATTCGGTTGACGACATCGCCAAGTTCTACGGTGCCTACGGCGCGGATCCGAAGCAGTTCGCCGCCACCATGGGCAGCTTCGCAGTGAATGCCAAGACCAACTCGGCCAAGCAGTTCGCCCAGCGCAGCCAGATCAGCGGCACCCCGTCGATCATCGTCAACGGCAAGTACCTGGTGAAGGGCAAGAGCTTCCCGGACATGCTGCGCATTGCCGACCACCTGATCGCCCGCGAACGCGGTGCGGCCCAGGCTCACTGATCCAAGAGAAGCGTTTCCCGGCCGTGAATTCCCCCCGTACACGGACCCTGCGCTTGCTGACGGCCAACATCCAGGCCGGCTCAAGTACCCGCCGCTACAGCGACTATGTGACCCGCAGCTGGTCACATGCGCTGCCGGCGGGTCGCAAGCGCAGCAGCCTGGACGCGATCGCCACCCTGGCGCGCGAACATGACATCGTCGGCCTGCAGGAGGCCGACCCGGGCAGCCTGCGCTCGGGCTTCACCAACCAGACCCACTACCTGGCCCAGCGTGCCGGCTTCAACTACTGGAGCCACCAGCCGAACCGGCGCATGGGTGGGGTCGCCTCCAGCGCAAACGGCCTGCTGAGCAAGCTGGAACCGGTGGAAGTGCAGGACCACGCCCTGCCCGGCCGTATCGGCGGGCGCGGCGTGCTGCTGGCCAAGTTCGGCGATGGTGCCGACGGCCTGGCGGTGGCGGTGGCCCATCTGTCGCTGGGTGCAGGCTCGCGGATGTCACAGCTGGGCTTCATCGCCGAGCTGTTGTCCGACCACCCGAACGCCGTGTTGATGGGTGACTTCAACTGCCTGGCCGAGCGCCCGGAAATGCAGGTGCTGTACCAGAAGACCCGGCTGCAGCCCCCGGGCTGCATCGTGCCGACCTTCCCCAGCTGGCGGCCCGACCGCGCCATCGACCACATCCTGGTCAGCAGCGGCCTGCAGACCCGCACCGTGGAAGCCGTACCGGCCGCCTTCTCCGATCACCTCGCCCTGGCGATGCAGATCGACGTCCCGGCCGACGCCCTGCGCTGAAAAAGGGGACGGAGGGGATTAAGTCGTTTGTGGCACAAACGACTTAATCCCCTCCGTCCCCTTTTTTCATGCGGTGACCGGCACCTTCAACCGCCGCGCGGTCATCGTGCTGCCCACCGAGGCCAGCACGGTGCAGCCGATCGCCAGCCACTGCAATCCATGCAGGTGCTCGTGCAGCAGCAGCATCGCCCACAACGCGGCCACCGCCGGTTCCATGCTGATCAGGATGCCGAACGTTTCCTTCGGCAGGCGCTTGAGCGCCATCATTTCCAGCGACATCGGGATCGCGCTGGAGACCAGCGCCACCAGCAGGCCGGCGGCCAGGATCTTCGGCTCGAGCAGCGCGGCGCCGGCATGTACCACGCCCACCGGCACAACCACCAGCGACGCGGCCAGCAGCCCCAGCGACACCGAATGCCCGGCGTGCAGATGACCGGCACGCTTGCCGAACACGATGTACAGGCCCCAGCACGCCGCTGCGCCCATCGCATACAGCACGCCGGCCGGATCCAGCGCCGGGCCACCGCCCAGCGGCAACAGCAGCAACAAACCCACCACGGCGCAGCCCACCCAGACGAAGTCGATGGGGCGTCGTGACGACAGCATCGCCACCGTCAGCGGCCCGGTGAACTCGATGGCCACCGCGATGCCGAAGGGAATCGTGCGCAGGGCCATGTAGAACAGCAGGTTCATCAGGCCCAGGGTGAGCCCGTAGCGCAGGATGGTGATCGCATCCACGCGGCTGGTCTTCCAGCGCCATGGCCGCCAGAACAGCAGCAGCAACAGGGCCGAGAAGCCCACGCGCAGCGCGCTGGTGCCCTGGGCGCCGATCAGCGGGAACAGGTGTTTTGCGTAGGAGGTGCCGATGGCCAGCGAGGTGACCGAGCCGAGCACCGCCAGCGCCGGCAACATCGGCGCGAGTCGTGAGGTCTGCATGCGCAAAGTCTATTGCGCCGGCGCCGAGCACTTGGCTCAATTGACAGCCCGTTCGTGCAACTTCTGCTCGCCATGGCCACCGCCCCCGTGCTCGACAGTTTCGACCGCGCCATCCTCGACCTGCTGCAGCGGGACAACACTCTGCCGCAGCGCGAAATCGCCGAGGCCGTGCACCTGTCCACCCCGGCCGTGCAGCGCCGCATCAAGCGCCTGCAGGACAGCGGCGTGATCGCGGCCAATGTGGCGGTGGTCGCTGCGGCCAAGCTCGGGCGGCCGCTGACCATCATCGTCGAGGTCCGCGTGGTCAGCGAGCAGCGCGAACGCGTGGCGCCGTTCAAGCGCCGCGTGCAGGAGGACCCCGCCGTGCAGCAGTGCTACTCGATCACCGGCGATGGCGATTTCCTGCTGCTGCTTTCGGCGGCGTCGATGGAGGAGTACGAGGCGATCACCGAGCGCTTGTTCGGTGGCGATGACAACATCGAGCGCTTCCGCACCTCGGTGGCACTGGGCACGTTGAAGCGGAGTTTCGAAGTGCCGCTGCTGCCGGTCCTGTAGCGTCGAGCCATGCTCGACGGCCTTTTGACCGCAAAGCCAAGGCAGTCGAGCATGGCTCGACTCTACACTCCGAAACCATGAGCACATCGCCCTCCCACGCCCACCGCCTGCGCCGCTGGTTGCTGCGCGGCCTGTGGCTGGCCATTGCCGTCGTTGCGATGATGGCGTTGTGGAACAGTCCCTGGGCCGCCGCACCGAAGATGCTGTGGACACTCGCGCGGATGCCGCCGGCCACGCAACTGCCGGTGCCAGTGGACGGCGTGCGGCCACGCCAGATTGCCGATACCTTCGGTGCGCCGCGAGGCCGTGACCGCTCGCACGCCGGCATCGACATCTTCGCCAGCCGTGGAACGCCAGTGCGCAGCGCCACCGTCGGTGTCATCGCGGATGTCAGCGAACGTGGGCTCGGCGGGCGCCAGGTGTGGGTGATCGGGCCCGGACGCGAGCGCTACTACTACGCGCACCTGGAAAGCTGGGCCGAGGACCTGGTGCGTGGCCAGGTGGTCCAGCCCGGCGACCTGCTCGGCCATGTGGGCGACAGCGGCAACGCCAAGGGCACGCCCCCGCACCTGCACTGGGGCATCTACGGCGCAGACGGCGCCCGCGACCCGCTGCCACTGCTGCGCTGACCGCCATTGCGCACCCGCGCATCGATCTGTTCATGATTTGTAAATAGGAATAGTTCGTATTACCATTTCTTTCGTTTCCGGTGGTGCCAGGACGGCCTGCCCGTCCTCTCCCTACCCGTAGCGCCTCGCCTCCTGGATGCCGGCCGATCGCGCGTGCTCGCCCAGGACCCCCATGAACCGTTCCGCCTTCCGTACCCCGCCGCCGCAGCGGCTGTCCGTTGCCGTGTTTGCCGTTCTCTGCGCCGTGGCCCCGGCCGCCTTCGCCGACACCGCCGCCGACCCGACCACGCTGGACAAGGTCGTCGTCAAGGGCGAACGCGCCGAAGGCTACTCGGTGCGCCGCACCTCGGCCGGTACCCGCTTCGACCTGGCGCCGCGCGAGATCCCGCAGTCGGTCAGCATCATCAGCCACCAGCGCATCGAAGATCAGAAGCTGGACGACATCATCGACGTACTGGCCAACACCACCGGCGTCACCAGCACCCAGTCCGACAGCGAGCGCACCGAGTTCTATGCGCGCGGCTTCTACATCGATGCCTACCAGTTCGATGGCCTGCCGACGCAGATGGTGCAGAACTGGAGCTACGGCGATTCCGGCCTGGACCTGGCGCTGTATGACCGCGTGGAAGTGGTGCGCGGTGCCACCGGCCTGCTCAGCGGCGCCGGCAATCCGTCGGCGTCGGTGAACCTGATCCGCAAGCATGCCGACAGCGCCGAACTGACCGGCAGCGTCTCGGTGAACGTCGGCAGCTGGGGCCGCACCCGCACCACCGTGGACGTGGGCAGCGCGCTCAACGCCAGTGGCACGGTGCGCGGCCGCGTAATCGGCAGCTACCTCGACACCGACGGCCAGATGGACCGCTACAACCAGCGCAAGACGCTGGGCTACGCCGTCATCGACGCCGACCTGACCCCGGACACGCAGCTGAGCGTGGGCTACGACTACCAGCAGAAGCGCGCCAATGGCGCGACCTGGGGCGGCTTCCCGATGTGGTACGCCGATGGCAGCCCGACGAACTATCCGACCTCGTTCAATCCGTCGCCGGACTGGACCTACTGGGATACCACCAGCAAGCGTGCGTTCGCCACCCTGCAGCACGCCTTCAGCAACGGCTGGAAGTTCAAGATCGGCGCCACCCACGACCGCACCAAGGCCGATGACAAGCTGTTCTATCCGGCCTATACCGCATTCAACAAGACCACGGGAGCCGGCATCACGCCGATGGCCGGCTTCTACAACACCGAGCGCAAGGTCGACGGCATTGATGGCTACATCGACGGTCCGTTCCAGCTGTTCGGCCGCGAACACCAGTTCATGGCCGGCCTGAGCTACAACAAGCGCGAGTTCGCCAACTACGGTGACTTCCAGCCAGATTTCAGCGATCCGAATGCACAGTACCTGCCGCTGCCCAGCTACTTCGGCTGGACCGGTGATTTCCCGCAGCCGAACTGGCGACCACTGAAGCTTGCCAGCCAGGGCACCATCACCCAGAAGGCCGGCTATGCCGCCGCGCGCCTGTCGCTGGCTGATCCGCTGAAGCTGATCCTCGGTGCGCGCTACACCCACTGGAAGAGCGAAGGCGAGAACGACGACCGCGAACACAAGGTGACCACCCCGTACGCCGGCCTGGTGTATGACATCAACGACACCTACTCCGCGTACGCCAGCTACACCGAGATCTTCCAGCCGCAGACCGCGCGCGACCGCAACGACCGTTATCTCGATCCGGTAGACGGCAAGAGCTACGAGGTGGGCGTCAAGGGCGCCTGGTTCGACAACCGTCTGAACGCCTCGCTGGCGGTGTTCCGCATCGAGCAGGACAACGTCGCCCAGGTCACCAGCGAACCGATCATCGGCCGCCCGGGCGAGTTCGCCTCGATCGCTGCGCGCGGCACCGTGAGCCGTGGATTCGAGTTCGAAGTGAACGGCGAACTGGCCCCGGGCTGGAATGCGACCTTCGGTGCTTCGCGCTATGTGGCCAAGGACATCAACGGTGCCGACATCAACACCAACCTGCCGCAGACCGCGCTGAAGCTGTTCACCAGCTACACCCCGCAATCGCTGCAGGAATTGACCGTCGGCGGCGGTGCCAACTGGCAGAACCGCATCTACTACGCCGCACCGGTGGTGGGCCGCTTCGAACAGGAAGGGTATGCGCTGGTCAGTGCCTTCGTGCGCTACCGCATCTCGCCGGAGTTCAGCGTGCAGGCCAACCTCAACAACCTGCTGGACAAGAAGTACTACTCGCAGATCACCGGCTACGGTGCGTACGGCGATGGCCGGAATGGCTCGCTGACGTTCACCTGGGCGTTCTGATCAGGCGCGGGGTACGATCGCCCCGCACCTGTAGAGCCGAGCCCACGCTCGGCTGATTCTCTGAGCCGAGCGTGGGCTCGGCTCTACACCAGCAAGGCAGCGCCGGAACTGACCGGCGCTGCCACCCTCACATCAGAAGCGCAGGTCCGCGCGCAGGTACCAGTAGCGGCCACGCGGGATGTCATAGGTCGAAGCGTCGTAACCGTTCAACGAGCACGACAGGCAGATCGGCGGATCCTTGTCGAACACGTTGTTCAGGCCGGCCGTCAGCTGCAGCCCCTTCATCCAGTCGATCTTGTAGCCCACCTGCATGTCATGGAAGGTGGTGGCCGACAGCGTATTGGTGCCCGCAGCCTGGTTGCTGCAGACCGGAAACACGGAAGCGTCACCGCAGTTTTCGGTCAGTTCGGAGATATGCCGCACGGTCCAGTTGGCGCTCCAGCGATCCAGCGTCCAGCCGATGCTGGCATTGCTGGTCCATTCCGGAATCGAGCTGTCGGCCACTTCCACGCCCGGCTTCTGCGGCTGCTTCTGGCCCGCCGCACCGGTGGCTTCGTAGCGACCCACGAAGGTGTTCTTCCAGCCCAGCTTGAACTGACCGATCGAGCTCTGCGGCAACGTCCAGAACAGATCCACATCCCAGCCATCGGTCTTGATCGAACCCAGATTGGTCAGGCGGTTGTTGAAGCTGCTGACCGCGCCGGTGCTGGCACGGGTGATGCCGTTGCAGTAGATCGGGTCCAGCGTGTCCACGCACAGGTCCAGCTGGGTCTGCGCGTTGATTGCCTGGATCGCGCCGTCGATGGCATGGCGGTAGAAGGTCACTTCCACATCGAAGCGCTCCGACCACGAACTGTTGCTGCCAAACCATGGGCTCCACACGAAGCCTGCGCTGAAGCTGCGCGAGCGTTCCGGATCCAGCTCGCGGTTGCCGCCAGTGGTCACCGAGATCTGCGAGTTGGCCTGCTGGAACCCGGCCGGTACGCCCAGCGCAGCACAGTTGGCCGCGCTGCCACGCGGCGGCGTACCGCCCAGGCCCACAGAGCACGGATCGAACAGTTGCAGGTCGGCACGCGCGGCCGAGCCGTACAGCTCACCGATCGATGGTGCACGGAAGCCTTCGGCATAGGTCGTGCGCAGCACGAAGTCATCGGTCACCTGCCAGCGCAGGCCGTACTTGGGCGTGAATTCACCACCGAAGGTGGAGTAGTCCGAGTAGCGCCCGGCCAGGCTCAGGTCCAGCTTCTTGCCGAAGGTCGAATCGGCGAAGATCGGCACGCTCAACTCCAGATACGCCTCGTTGACGTCATAGGAGCCCGAGGTCGGCTGCGACGGCACGCCGTTGTAGTGGCCGGCCACCGTCAGCGGATCGGGCTGGTACGAACCCTCGTACTTGCGATACTCGAAGCCGGTAGCGAACGACACCGGGCCGGCCGGCAGCGTGAACAGGTCGCTGGACAGGTTGGCGGTGAACAGGCTCAGTTCGTTCTGGCTGCGGTCACGCACCACCGGCTGGATCCACTTCAGCATGTCCGGGGTGATCGAACCGACACCGCCGAAGATGTTCAGCGGCACGCAGCCCGGCGTCGCCGCACAGACCGACGGATCGCCCAGCGCCATGTTGACGTTGTAGATGTTGTAGCTGCCGTAGTTGGTCTGTTCGGCCTTGTTCTTGCTGTACATGCCGTTGACGTCCCAGTACCAGCTGCGGTCAGCCGCCTGGAAGTTGCCGACGAAGCCGGTGGCGAAATACGTGGTGTCCACTTCCTGCTTGAACACGCGCGCGCCGCCTTCCACCGGGCGGCGGCCGATCAGGCTCAGGTTGTCACCCGAGACCAGGTCGAAGCCGAACGGGTTGTACGGATTGAGCGCGGACACGGTGATGTTGTCGGCCAGCGGATTGCCGGTGGCGCCATCGGGGCCGAAGAACAGCGGCTCCGGACCGGCCTGGTTGGTCGACTCACGACGGTTGCCCAGTGCCTTGACATACCACTGCACGTTGTCGGTGATGTCGAAGCGGAACTGACCGAACAGGCCCTTACGCTCCGAGGGCGTCAGCACCATGTTGTACTCGGCGAAATTGAACCGGTCGGCGCTGGTGAAGCAGTGATAGTCATCGGTGCGCGCGCAGCCGGCGCTGCCGTCGTAGCGCGGGTTGCTCACGCCGGTATTGGGCACGATGTTCTGCACCGCGCCGGTGTTCGGGTCGGTGAACATGAAACGACCCTGCGGAATGCCACCGCTGCCGAACGCCAGCCCGGTGCCGGGAATCGGGAAGCGCGACTGCTCGCGGTCCTTGGCAAACACCGGATCCTGCTTGGTCCAGCTGGCGCCCAGGAACAGGCTGAAGCGGTCGCCGCTCTTGCCCCAGGCCAGGTCCACGCCCTTCTGCGTGCCATCGCCCTTGCTGTACTCGCCATAATTCAGGGTCACCTGGCCGCCATCGAAGTCACGGCGGGTGATGATGTTGACCACGCCGGCAATGGCGTCGGAACCGTACAGCGACGACGCGCCATCTTCCAGCACTTCGATGCGCTCGACGATGGCCAGCGGAATGGTATTGAGATCGGTGGCCGAGCCGACGCCGGATGCGGATGACTCATTGACCCAGCGGATGCCGTCGACCAGTACCAGCACGCGCTTGGCGCCCAGGTGGCGCAGGTCCACCTGCGCCGAACCGGCACCTACACCACTGCCATCGGGCGGGAAACCGAAGTTGCCGGACGAGTTGAACTTGGCGTTGAGCGCCGAACCGGAACCGGTGAGCTGCTGCAGCACTTCGCCGATCGAGGTCAGGCCGGTGCGTTCGATGTCACCGCGCGTCAATGTCTGGATCGGCACCTGGCCTTCGACTTCAGCGCGCTTGATGCGGGTGCCGGTCACTTCCACCGCATCGAGGTTGGTGGTGGATTGTGCAGCGGCACCCAGCGGTGCCAGGGCCATCACGCACAGCGCGACGGCAACCGCCAAAGGGCGGTGGTGCAGGTGATTCATTCGCTCTCTCTCCAAAGGAATGTCGGGACATGGGCTGCCGCACTCCCTCCCTGCATGGCGGCGCCGTCTCCTTTGTAAACAAGTGGTAAAAATCGCGGCGTGATGATCGACACTCTTTCACGCGGAATTGACGTAATTGCAGGCCGATTACGTCAGATAGCTGCAGGTTATGACCGGACGATACTGTTCGCCGCAGGCAGCCTTGATGCAGGCTGCGACAGCGCGCGCCGGTAGCTTCTGCATTCACGGAAAAGGCCTTTGCCAGACCGTTTCAGGAATAGTTTGAAAATTCCTTCATTCAGGAGGCCCCACCAGTCGACCCAGCGCAGACTCGCACCTCCAGCCATTCGCGGGAGGGCCGAACATGAAAGCAGTGACTGCCGTGCCGGGCGTCACGATGGTGATGACGCTGCTTCTTTCCCTGGCAGGTGAATCGAGAGCAGGCGGCGTGATCGAGTGCAACAACTGTCCCTCTCCCAGCGATGCGGCCTTGGCCTCGGGAGAGGGACTGACGGTTGTGGTGGATTTCGAGAGAGCCGAGTTGACTGCTTTCCACGTTGAACATGACCCTGAGCACAGAAAGTGGCGAGCACATCCGACCCAGGTTCCAGCGCAGATTGAAATGGCTTTTCTGCGGATCCTGGATGCGACGCTGTCAGCAGGGCAAGCGCCGCTCATGCAGCAATCACCGCATGAGCAGCAGTGAGACAACGCTCTATCGCACGAAGGCAATGCGCTCCATGCCAGTGGCTTCGGCCGCAGCCAATATCCGCGCCATGCCTTCGTACTCGGCCGCCGGATCGGTGGCGATGCGCAGCTCCGGCAGGTTGCCGGCATGTTCACCCGCCTGTGCCTGCAGGCGCGCCTGCAGTTCGCCGATCGCCATCGGCTGGCCATTCCAGCTGAGCTGGTTGGCAGCGTCCAGGCGCAGCTCGATCGGCGGTGGCGGTTCGGGACGGTCGACCACCCGATCGGTGGCCTGCGGCAATTGCACGGCAATCGGCCGGGCCACAATCGGCGCGGTCACGATGAAGATGATCAACAGCACCAGCATCACATCCACCAGTGGCGTGACATTGATGTCCGCCAGCGGGCCGCTTCTTCCTGCGCTACTGAACGCCATGTGCCGCTCCCTGCAGCCGGGCCGTTCGCCCAAGGCCGACGTTACGACGCTTCTCATCCGCTGTGGCAGTGGCCTGCGCGGGGTCATTCAGCTGTCGTTGCCGACGCTCGGCGTGCACGCAATGCGAAACTGAATTCAGCCATCGCCCGCTATGCTGGTCGCCATGACCCGACGCACTTCAACTGCCCTGTCCCTGCTGCCCTTGGCCACCACGCTGCTGATCGGCTGCGCCAACGCCCAGTCCCTCGACGCCCAGAACGCGCAGCTGAAGGCTGCGATCGCTGCCGCCGAACGCGGCCAGTTCGATCCCGGCCAGGCCGCTGCACTCAGCCGCCATCCAGCTTACGGATGGCTGGAGTACGCCAACCTGCGCCGCAACATCGACACCGTCGATACCGCGCAGGCACAGGCCTTCCTCAAGCGCTATGACGGCCAGGCCGTGGCCAACACGTTCCGCAGCGTGTGGCTGCCCTCGGTCGCACGCCGCCAGGACTGGCCCACCCTGCTCGCCAACTGGGTGCCCACCGACAACGCCGGCCTGCGCTGTGCGCAGCTGACCGCGCGCCAGGTGACGGGCAAGGTCGATCCGCAGTGGATCAGCGAGGCGCAGGACCTGTGGCGCAAGAACGGCAAGTCGCTGCCGGACGGCTGTGATGCCGTTTTCGCCGTGCTGCAGGCGCAGGGTGGCCTGAGCGACGCCCTGCGCTGGGAACGCATCGATGCCGCCGCCGACGCCCAGCAGCCGGCCGTGATGCGCAGCGCCGCACGTGGCCTGCCTGCCACCGACCTGGCGCTGGCCAACACTTACGCCGCCTTTGTCGACAAGCCCAATGCCAGCGCATTGAACTGGCCGCGCAACGAGCGCAGCCGGCGCATCGCCACCGATGGCCTGGCCAAGCTGGCCAAGGCCGACCCGGGCGCCACCGAACAGCAGCTGCCGCAGTACGCGCAGGCGCTGGGCCTGAGTGCCGAGCAGCAGGGCCAGGTGCTCTACCAGATCGCGCTGTGGACAGTGGCCTCCTACCTGCCCGATTCGGCGCGCCGCCTCAACGCGGTGCCGGAATCGGCGTATGACGAACGCCTGCACGAATGGCGCGTGCGCGAAGCGATGTCGCGCGGTGACTGGCCGGCGGCGCTGACGGCGATCCGCAAGATGGCCAGCAAGCAGCGCAGCGACCCGCGCTGGCGCTACTTCGAAGGCCGCATGCTGGAGAAGACCGGCCAGGCCCAGCAGGCGCAGCCGTTGTTCCGCGAGGCCGCACGCGCACCGACCTTCCACGGTTTCCTCGCTGCGGACAAGCTGCAGCAGGGCTACACGCTGTGCCCGTGGAAGCCGAATGACAGCGCGCAGGCGCAGGCGGTGATTGCGCGCGACCCGGCCATCCAGCGCGCGATGGCGCTGTACCAGATCGACCGTGCCGGCTGGGCCGTGGCCGAATGGAACAGCGCGCTGTCGCGCTTCGATGACACCCAGCGCCGCCTGGCGGTACGCGTGGCGCAGGACAACGGCTGGTTCGACCGCGCCGTGTTCGCGCTCGGCAAGCAGCCGCAGGAACAGCGCCTGTACGACCTGCGCTTCCCGTTGCACCACGACGCTACCATCCGCCGCGAATCGGCACGCAACGCGATCGATCCGGCCTGGGTAGCGGCGGAAATCCGCGCCGAGAGCACCTTCACTCCGCGTGCGCGCTCGCCTGCCAACGCCATGGGCCTGATGCAGGTGCTGCCGGCCACCGGTGCCGGCGTGGCCAAGTCGATCGGCCTGACCGGCTACGGCGGCGCCGACAGCCTCTACGACCCGGACACCAACATTGCCATCGGCACCGCCTACCTGCGCCAGCTGATGAACAAGTACGACGGCCTGCCGTACGTGACCATCGCCGCCTACAACGCCGGCCCGACCCCGACCGCACGCTGGCAGGGCCAGCGCCCGGGCTTTGATCCGGACCTGTGGATCGAGACCATCAGCTACAAGGAAACCCGCGAGTACGTGGCCCGCGTGCTGGCCTTCAGCGTGATCTACGACTGGCGCCTCAACGGCGATGCGCTGCCGCTGAGCGACCGCCTGATGGGCCGCCTGGTGGACAAGCGCAAGAGCTTCAGCTGCGCGGCCAACGCCGAGCAGGGCGGCGATTGATCGCACTGCGGTCGTGCCGGCTTCTGGCTGGCACGACCTGGTAGCCATTTCCCGGGGAGGGGAACGCAAGGAGCCTGTTGGCCTGGATCGGGATATTCGCCGCCTGGAGCCTGTTCGCCACCTGGGTACTGCGCTGGGGTGGCGCGGCCTGGATGGAAGGCTGGAAGTCGCTGGCCTTCGTCGACAGCTGGGGCAGCCTGTGGGACGAAGCCCAGATCAAGCTGTACGTCCTCTGCCTGTGGATCGTCTACAGCCTATGGTTCCTGGCCGGCCTGTTCGTGCCGGAGTGGCGCGGCCTGCCGTGAGGCCTCAGCATCGGTCGTGCCGGAACATCTGCGCCGGCCATGCGATCATCCCCCCATGAAGATCTATCTTGTCGGCGGCGCCGTGCGCGACCGCCTGCTGCAGCGCTCTGCCGGCGACCGCGACTGGGTGGTGGTCGGCGCCACGCCTGCGCAGATGGAAGCGCAGGGCTACACCGCAGTCGGCCGCGATTTCCCGGTGTTCCTGCATCCGAAGACCGGTGAGGAATACGCGCTGGCGCGCACCGAGCGCAAATCCGGCCGCGGCTATCGCGGCTTCGTGGTCGATGCCGATCCGGCGGTGACGCTGGAAGAAGACCTGCAGCGCCGCGACTTCACCATCAATGCGATTGCCTGCGACGAAGACACCGGCACGCTGGTCGATCCCTATGGCGGTGTCCGCGACCTGGAACAGCGCGTGCTGCGCCATGTCGGGCCGGCCTTCGTCGAGGATCCGCTGCGCGTGCTGCGCGCAGCGCGCTTCATGGCCCGTTTTGCACCACTGGGCTTCAGCGTCGCCGAAGAGACCATGGCACTGATGCGCGAGGTCGCCGCCAGCGGTGAACTGGACGCGCTGGTGCCGGAACGCGTCTGGCAGGAACTGCGCAAGGCGCTGGTCAGTGAACGGCCCTCCGCCTTCCTGCGCACGCTGCACGATGCGCAGGCACTGGGCCCGATCCTGCCCGAACTGGAAGCACTGTACGGCGTACCGCAGCGTGCTGAATTCCACCCGGAAGTCGACACCGGCATCCACCAGGAAATGGTCAGCGACATGGCCGCGAAGCTCGCCCCCGGCGATGACCTGGTCGGCTTCGCTGCCCTCACCCACGATCTCGGCAAGGGCCTGACCCCGCCGGAGGAATGGCCGCGCCACATCATGCACGAGCAGCGCGGCATCAAGCCGTTGAAGGCACTGTGTGCGCGGTTGAAGATTCCCACCGAACACCAGCAGCTGGCCGAAGCGGTGTGCCGCGAGCACTTGAACGTGCACCGCATCGACGACCTGCGCGATGCCACCGTGCTGGAACTACTGGGCCGCTGTGATGCGTTGCGTCGGCCGGAGCGCGTGGCCCGCATCGCACTGTGCTGCGAGGCCGACAAGCGCGGCCGGCTCGGCTTCGAGGACGCCGACTACCCGCAGGGCGAAACACTCAAGCGCCTGCACCAGGCGGCGCTGTCAGTGCAGGCACGGGATCTGGATACGACACACCTGAAGGGGCCGGCCATCGGCGAAGCGCTGGCCAAGGCGCGGGTGAAAGCCATCGCCGCCGCCCGCTGAAGCACCTGGTGATGCCGGCTGCTGGCCGGCACCGATCGCCCGTCTATCGACGACGCTTACGCGAGAAGTGGTCGACAGCATGAGCACCCAACAAGATGGGTTGCATCAAGAGGAACAGCCATCCACCCAGCCGGAGTGTCTCCACCGGATTGAACCGGGTGATGAACGCAGCTACCAGTGCCAAACCCGCAACAAGGCCGACCTCATAGACCCACAGCGATCGGTTAGAACGCCTGCCCACGATGCTCCTCTCCATTGAACAGGACACACTTGCAAGCCATCGCCGCCGTCCGGCACCACGGGTAGTGCCGGCCGCTGGCCGGCAACCAGACAATCGCGGGATCAGTGCGCCATCCCACGGGTGATCGCCGCAGCCCGCTGCTTCAGCTGCGCCACCGCATCGGGAATCATCTCCATGCCCACGTCCAGGCCCGGGTTCAGCACCAGGCCGACGCCGTCGCCGATACCGGCCAGCAGCGCGTGCACCGCGATCGGCATGGCATGCGCAAACTGCGGCAGCTGCTCGTGCCACAGGCCGGCGCGCTCGGGGGCGGTGAACACCGCAAACATCGGCTCGCCGCTCTCGCTGGTCAGCACCAGCGGCGAGATGCTCTCGTCCCAGGCGCCATCTTCACCAATGGCCTTGTCCAGCAGCACGAACGCCGTCGAGGTCAGCAGGCCGTCGAGGAACTGCGACGCAGTCAGCGTGCCGTCCTGTGCCTGCAACAGGCGCACCTCGAGGTCGTTGAGGGGGTCGAACGGGGTGTCGTGGTCCATGGTCGCTTCCGGTACGTGATTGCAGGGCAGACTTTAACAGGCCCGGTCCTCAACCGAGGAATCCGTGCCGCCACAGCCAGCCCAACGCCGCCAGACCGGCCACCACCACCAGCATCAACGGCAGGCCGAAGCGGTGCCGCCACGGGATCGGCACCCCACCCAGCTGCTGGTCCATGGCCTCGGTATCCAGCACCCAGCCGTGCTCGCAACGGGTACAGGCCAGTTCGTAGCGGCGCTGGTAGGTGAAGCCGAACAGCAGGTCGATGCGTGCCATTTTGTAGCGCAGCTGCGGGGCGAATTCGGTTTCGGTCTGGCAGCGCAGGCAGTGGTGGGCTTCGGTCGGGCCGACGATCAGCACCCGTTCCTGCTGGCCGATCAGCAGCATGGGTCAGCTGCCCTGGCAGGCGGGTTGGGCCAGCAGCCACGCTTGGGCGGCGGCCACAGTGGCGGCATCACCCTCGACGCGCTGGTCGGGTTCGATCTTCAAGCCATCGCCACGATCATTGCGGTCCCGCATCACGCTGGTGGTCAGCAGCAGGCGACTGCCATCGGCAAGGGTGTGCACGACATTGCCGGTGGAGACACCCGCGGTCGGCTGTCCGAAACTCCGCGCCTGCGGGCGGCCACGCCACGCCAGCACCGAGGCCTCGCCCGAACTGCCGGTGCGGGGCCCGAACAGCACCGCCACCGGTGCGCCAGGCTGCCGCACTACATGGCCGGACTGGCCGAAGTCCAGCAGCGGCCTGCCCGCCAGCTGCACCGCAGTCGCCGTCAACGTCCAGCGCTGCGGTCCTTGCGCGGTTTCGAACGAGCCGACGTCCTCGTTGTTCACCACCGAGGTGCGCAGCAGCGGGGCCATGCCCAGCAGCATCGGCCACATGGCGCCACCGCTGTTGTCCCGCAGGTCGACGATCCAGCCACAGCGCGCGCCGTCGTCCTTGCTGCGGATGACCTGCTGCCACCGCGCGGCACGCTGGATGTCCTGGCGGAATTTCTCCTGCGGCGTCGCGCCCGGCGTGGAGGCATAGCCCTCGATGACCACCCAGCCGATGCGCGCATCCACCGCATCGGCGGCCCTGGCCCGGTCAACGGCGGCGGCGCCGGCCTGCTGCGCATGCGCGAGGGATTCGCGCTGGCGCTGGGTCGTGGTCCACGCACCATGGTGGCCGGTGCTGAGCGCAATGGCTTCGCGCAGAACGGCCAGCCGTTGCGCGGGGTCGCCCTGCACCGATTGCAGGCGTACGCGGGTGGCGGGCCAGTCCACCCGGTCGCGATACAGCGCCTGGCGTTCAAGCAGGTTGAGGATCTCGGCCTGGGCCTCCGGCGAGGGCACCTCGACCGCGCCTGGCGTATCGGCCATGGCGCCGGTGGCCAACAACACGAACATCAGCGCGCCGATGCGACGCACTCCCTTGCGAACCTGCATGCGACGCTTCCTTGTCGTTGAATCAGGACCGCAGCATAACCGGAGCATGATCGCTTGCGCCACGCGCGAACTGTCGTATCTGGCCCGGTCGCGCGTTGTGGCAAGACGGCTTGCATGCGGTCACCACATTGCAACTTTGCCCATGTCGTCGGGGCGCACAACGCGCCAAGGTGGCCCCGTCGGCGCCTCCTGCGCTGACCGGGATTGGCGTCCTGAATGAAGCTTTTCACGAGCGGGCTTGCAACGTCGTTGCCGGCCCGAACAATGCACCGTCCGTCGTTCTGCGGCGGGCGGTGCGTGGGGATCCCCGGATCCGCCGGCGTCATTCCTCGTGAAGAGCTTCACCGGCACGCCAACCCGCACCGCCCGCCACCTTGCATCCCGCAGGTGGCCTTGCCTTGTGAGGTTGCTGCCATGAACACGCCCTACCCCACCTATCCACGCCTGCATGCACTGCTCGGTGCTGCACTGCCCGGCCTGCAGCTGTCCACTACGGCAGCCGAAGCGCTGGAAGATGCGCTCACCGAAGCCCACGAACAGGCGCCGCCCTCCGCGTTCTTCGCGCGGTTGCGCGGCATGGCGCGTGGCCACGCAGCCGATGATCAGGTGTGGCGCGAACGGCAACTCAGCGGGGCGCGCGGTCGGGAACTGGCCGAAGCGACGCGCTGCTTGGCGGCAGTGTCTGCGTGTGGGGGCGTGTTGCTGGCGGCGCAGTCGGCGCGCGAGATGGATGATTTGCAGGCGCAGTGTCCGCCACAGGTGGAGGAAGGGTTGCTGCATGCGGTGGTGGTGCTGGCCGATCATGCCGGGGCGCTGGTGGAACCGGATGCGTGCGCACCACTGTTGTAGAACCGCGCCTATGCTCGGCTGCGCGGAGGTCATGGCGTCGGTGGGATTCGTGCCGACCAAGGTCGGCACCTACCAGAGCAACGTCGTGGTGTCGGTGGGATTCGTGCCGACCAAGGTCGGCACCTACCAGAGCAACATCGTGGTGTCGGTGGGATTCGTGCCGACCAAGGTCGGCATCTACCAGAGCAACATCGTGGTGTCGGTGGGATTCGCGCCGACCAAGGTCGGCACCTACCAGAGCAACGTCATGGCGTCGGTGGGATTCGTGCCGACCAAGGTCGGCACCTACCAGAGCAACGTCATGGCGTCGGTGGGATTCGTGCCGACCAAGGTCGACACCTACCAGAGCGGGTCAATGGCGTCGGTTGGGGATGTGTGCCGACCAAGGTCGGCACCTACCAGAGCAAGGTCATGGCGCCGGTGGAATCTGTGTCGACCAAGGTCGACACCCACCAGAGCGGGTCATGCCGCCGGGCATGGCCCGGCGCTACCAGTCCGCGCGCAGGCCGATGTTGCCTTCGATGATGCGGCGCTTCTCGTTGCGGTCACCGCCCAGCTCGCGCGTGTAGTCGGCCACCGCGTACGCGCTGATGGTGCGGTTGAAGCGCCCTACCACGCCGACACCGGCTTCGAGTGCACGCGAGCGCTGCGAATTGATGATCGTGTCGTCGTCGAAGCGGATGCGGTCCTCGCCGGAGCGGCCATGCCAGTAATTGAGCTTGAAATACGGCTGCCAGCCGTTGTCGGCCAGCTGGTAATCGCCGGCCAGGCGCAGGCCGATGCGGCCAGTCCAGGCGTTGTCGTTGTCGAAACGCACGCTCGACACCTCATCGCGGCGGTCGTCCAGCGACGTGCGTTGCCAGATCACCTGTAGCTGCGGTTCCAGCCACCATGCGGACTGACCGAAGTGCAGCAGCGGTTTGCCGGCCTCCACCGACACGCTGGTGCCATCGCCGCTGATTCCGAAGCCGAGCCCACGCGAAGAACGCACGCGGCCGTCGTAGCGGCTCTGCATCGCTACGGCGTCGATATAGCCACCACTGCTGTCGGTGAGCGTCCAGTACAGGCCCACGTGCTTGTCGTCCAGGCGGCTCTGTCCCACCTGTACGTTCTCCCAGCCCAGTGCCAGGCCGGTGGTCTTGCCCTGCGCGCGGGTGCGGCCGACGAACACGCCGATCTGGTTGCGGTGGTTGTCGGAGGCAGCGGCCCACACGTCGAGACCAGCCTGCAGGCCCATCACATCGCCATCGAAGCCGGGCTGCGCATCGCCCTTCCAGTGGATCTCGCTGTTCTGCCCCACCAAGCGGCCCCAGGCGGTGCGGAATGCGCCCTGGTTGTACAGCAGGCGCTGCTCGCCCTGCCGCTCGTGGAAGGTGCCGAGGCTGGCCAGCGAGGTCTCGCGCAGGAGCGGCGGCACCACGGCATAGGTGGCAGTCTCCACGCGGTACAGCGGCACCACTGCGCCCTCGGCGGGGCGTGCACCCGGCGTCGGCGGGGCACCGGTTCCGGGCAGCGCACCGCCGGCCACTGGCACGTCCGGCACGGCCGGATCGCTGGGTGGCGCCACCGGCGCGGGTTCCGGTGGCGGTGGTGGCGGCGCGGTCTCGCCCGCGGTCAGGTCCGGATCGGTGGCGCCTTCGGGCGGCGGCGGCGGTGCCGGGGTGATCGGCGGCGGTGGGGCCACTGGAGGCGTCAGCGGTGGCGGTGTCGCGCTGCCGCCACCATTGGGTGCTGGCGTCGGCCCGGTCACCAGCGTCGAACGCAGGTACCAGTTCTCGGCGGTACCGGCACTGACACCGCCCTTGAACAGGTAGTACTCGTAGGCACCGGCCGCAACCGGTGCGAACAGCGAAAACGCACCCGGCGCGGTGCGGCCGCCATTCAAGGCCTGCACCACCAGGATGCCATCGGCCAGCGTGGCGGCGCCGCTGCCGCCGGCATTGAGCACGCCGATGCCGGTGGTCCCGGTGGCAGTACCGCCGTCGATCACCAGACGGTCGCTGGTGGAGTTGTCCGCGCCCAGCACGGTACGCAGGTACAGGCCACCACCGTCTCCGCGGTAGTTGCCACGCACGGTGAACACGTCGCCAGCGCCGGTACCGGTCAGGTCGATGCGCCCGGCATTGACCATCTCCACCAGTGCACCACTGTTGAATGGGCGGATGGCATGCCCCCCACTGCCCGCGTAGACGGTACTGGTGTCATCCACCGTAAGCGTGCCGGTGCCGCTACCGCTGTCGCCCAGCACCAGATCGCCATCGAAGCTCAGCTCGGTGCTGTTGGCCAGGCTGATCGCCTCCCAGTTCTGGAAGCGGCCCACGCCCGTGGTCTTGACGTTGCTCAGGTTGAGCTGGTCGATGCCACCGCCACCGTCGAACAGCGGCACCGCACCGAGGTTGCCCTGGTTGAGGTTGCTGAGGTTGGCCACGTCGTTGTCCGGGCCCATGTCGATCGCGCCGTAGACGATGCCACCGCCATTCCAGTTGAAGGTGTCATTGCCGTTACTGAGCAGTACCTGCCCGCGCACGGTGCCGTCGGTGATGGTCACGCTGTCGTTGCCGCCGCTGACGCTGATGTTGCCGCCGATGTAGGCGGTACCCGAGATGATGATGGTATCGGTGTCGAAACCGGTCACCACATTGCCATCCACGGTGCCGCCGGACTGGTCCCACAGGTTCTTGTCCAGCTTCATGTTGACGCGGCCGATGCGGCCACCGGTCATCCAGGCCTGGTCGCCATCCTCGAACGCGCCGATGATGCGGCCACCGCTCATGCGGAAGGTATCGATGTTGTCGCCCTGCTGCAGCGCGCCGACCGTGCCGCCACTCATGACGAAATCATCGCGGCCGCTGCCCTGCGCTACCAGGCCGGTGACGGTGCCGCCGGTGACGGTCATCTGGTCATCGCCACTGCCCTGGTCGACGCTGTCGATCATGCCATCGCTCAACAGCAGCACATCATTGCCATCGCCCTGCTGGACGCCACCGGAGATGCTGCCTGCCTGCATCTCCAGGCGGTCGTTGCCCGCACCGAACTGCACACCCGTGCGGCCGCTGATCGTTCCGCGGTTGACCAGCACGCTGTCGCCCGCACCGACGAACTGCAGGGCGGTGTTGTTGCCGGTGCTGATGCTGCCCGCATTTTCGACACGGCTGCCGCCACCGAGCTGGACCGCCACACCGCCCACCGAACTGATCGTGCCCAGGTTGGACAACAGATGCCCACCGGCACCAACAAGCGAAATCGCGCTGCTGCCACCGCTCTGCTGCAGTTGTGCCGTGTTGGCGATATTGATGGTGATGCCGGCCGCGCCATTGGCCGTGATGGGAACAGTCTGCGGGTTCGGCGCATTGGCATCGCAGGTGACCGTCTGGCCGGCGACGGGGGCGGCGCTGTCGCAGCCGGCCCAGGCGACGCTGGCACTCAGCAGCATGACGGACGGGACAGCCAGGGCCTGCAGCACGGAAACGGTGAGGCGGCGCGGACGGAAAGCGCGCGGAACGGCACGGGACATACAGCACTCCTGGACAAGGGATCAGGAACTGCGGATATGCGGTACTGCGCAGGCAGTCTGCCGTGTGGTGAACGGTTTCGATAGGTGAAATTGCGTGGCGGCCATCACAGTTCAGTTGCTAACTTGATCGGGCATCACCCCACCTCCACGTGGCTGAAATCGTTCATCTTTGCGGCGGTCACAGGCCACGCTGAGAGCATCCACGCATGGCGTGGATCTACTGCCCCACCTGGTAGATCCACGCCATGCATGGATTGAGCCGCCGATACATCAGGTAGATCCACGCCATGCGTGGATGAGGTGCCATCAGATCTTCAGATAGATCTTCCGCCGGTCCAGCCACCATGCCACGCCCCACCACAGCGCGACAAACACCAGCGCCTGCAGCATGGATGCCAGCTCCAGCGCCTCCGGCATTGCGGTGACCAGCTGCTGCCAGACCCACCCCCAAACCCCGGTAGCCATCAGCACCACCGACATCACCGATGCGCCGAGATACGCCGTGATCGCATTGACGCCGAAGCGCCGGCCCAGCGCCGGCCAGCCCTTCTGGTCGATCAACAGGTGACCCAGCCACAGCGCCAGCGCTGCCAGGCCACCGGTCCACAGCACGTAGCTGGGCGTCCACAGCTGCTTGTTCAACGGCAGCACCACCGCCAGCAGCAGGCCCAATACCGCAGTCGCCACACCCAGCCCGGCCAGCGCCGCGGCACGTCCGCTGCGCAGCAGGCCTCCGGCCAACAGCCCGAGCACGGTACTGGCCAGCGCGCCCAGCGTGCTCAGCAATCCTTCCGGGTCATGGCCCAGCCCGGCATCGGCGTGCCATTGATAGATCCACGGCGCGAACAACGCGGTATCCAGGCGGCTGGCCGGGTTGGTCCATGGCGCCAGGTCACCGATGCCCAGCAGCAACACGGTGTACCCCACCAGCAGCGCGACCAGAGCGCCCACCTGCACGCGCGGCCGCGCGTAGACCGCCAGCACGCCCACCAACGCCGCACACACCGCGATGCGTTGCAGCACGCCCCAGATGCGGAAGTGATGGGTATCCAACGCCCACCAGATCAGCAGGTGCAGCAGCGCACCTGCCAGCAGGATGCGCAGCGCGCGCTCCAGCACGCCGCGCGCCAGTGCAGGTCGCGCCGACACGTCCAGCGCGCGCGGCGCTACGCTGAACGCCATCGACACGCCCACCAGGAACAGGAAGAACGGGAACACCAGATCGGTGGGCGTGCAGCCATGCCAGTCCGAATGGCGCAGCGGTGCGAACACCGCACTCCAGTCACCCGGATTGTTGACCAGCAGCATCGCCGCCACGGTGATGCCGCGCAGGGCATCGATCGAGCCCAGCCGGCGTGGCGGCGTCGCGTTCATCAGGCGGCCTCGTACTGTCCGGCAATCCAGGTGCCACGCACCTGCAGGGCATCATCCAGCAGCACCAGGTCGGCCTGGTAGCCCTCGGCGATGTGCCCCAGGCGGTCGTCGACGTTGAGGAACTGCGCCGGGTAAGTCGAGGCCATGCGTGCGGCTTCGGCCAGCGGCTGGCCGAGCAGCTGCACGGTGTTGCGCACGGCGGTGGCCATGTCCAGCGCCGAGCCGGCCAGCGAACCGGCGGCATTGCGCACCACGCCGTCGATGGCGGTGATGGTTTCGCCGTAGAGCACGTAGCTGGGATCATCGGCACCGACCGGCGGCATCGCATCGGTCACCAGCAGCAGGCGGCCGCGCGGCTTGGCCGCCAGCGCCACGCGCAGGCTGGCCGGATGCACATGCACGCCATCGACAATGATGCCGATCCAGCTGTCGCGGTCTTCCAGCGCAGCGCCCACCGCACCGGGCTCACGGCCCTGCAGCGGCGACATCGCGTTGTACAGATGGGTGAAGCCACGCACCCCAGCATCCAGTCCGGCACGAATCTCTTCGTACGTGCCAGCAGTGTGGCCAGCAGCAACGATCACGCCACGTTCGACCAGCGCACGGATGGTCTCCAGCGGCACGCGTTCCGGCGCCAGTGTCAGCAGGGTCACGCCGTTGTCCAGCGAGGCGGCCAGCGCGATCTCTTCTTCGTCCGGCACGCGGAACTTGCTGGCATCGTGGGTGCCCTTGCGCGCCGGAGCGATGTACGGGCCTTCCAGGTGGATGCCGATCACGCCGGGCACGCCCTGAGCGATTGCTTCGCGCATCGCAGCGATTGCTTCGCGCATCACGTCCACATCGTCGCTGATCAGCGTCGGCAGCATCGCGGTGGTGCCGAAGCGCCGGTGCGCACGCGCGATGGTGCGCAGCGAGGCGACATCGGGCGTGTTGTTGAACAGCGCGCCGCCGCCGCCATTGACCTGCACATCGATGAAGCCGGGCAGCAGCCAGCCGCCGTCCAGATCGATCTGCTCGGCCGCCTGGCCCAGCTGCGGTGCAGCGTCAGGCAGCAGCGCGCTGATGCGACCGTCCTCGATCACCACCGCCAGATCGTCGCGGAACTCCTCGCCTGCCAGGATGCGGGCGTTGCGCAGGACCGTGGCCATCACACCGTCTCCGTAACCTTGTTCAGATGCGGCGGCAGATCAGGGTTGAAACCACGGCGCAGCGCCAGCGCGTTGATCGCGCGATAGAAGCTCTGCACGGTCAGCAGCGGGGCACACAGCGGATGCGGTGCGGCCGCCACCGGCAGGTTGCCACCGGCACCGGCCATCCACACCTGTGCACCGCGCGCGGTGAATTCTTCGACGACAGCACGGGTACCGGCGCCGGTCTCGTCGGGTTGGGCAAAGGCCAGCACCGGGAAACCACGGTCAACCAGCGCCATCGGGCCATGCTTCACTTCAGCCGAGCTGTAGGCTTCGGCATGCAGGCTGCAGGTTTCCTTGAACTTCAGTGCAGCCTCCTGGGCCGCGCCCAGGCCCAGGCCACGGCCGAGCACGAACAGGTTGGTCGCCTCGACCAGGCCTTCGGTCACCGCACTCCAGTCGCACTGCCAGGCCTCGCGCATCGCGTCCGGCAGCAGGTCCAGTGCGGCGCGAAGGCTGCTGTCCTGCTTCCAGTACGCAGCCAGCTGCAGCAGTGCGGCCAGCGACGCCAGGTAGCTCTTGGTCGCCGCCACGCTCTTTTCGGCACCGGCATGCAGCGGAATGACCGTATCGGCCAGCAGCGCCAGCGGCGAATCCTCGACGTTGACCAGCGCGATCACGCGCGCACCGGCGGCCTTGGCGGCCTCGGCGTTGCGCAGCAGGTCCGGGCTCTTGCCCGACTGCGAGATGACGATGAACAGTGCGCCGCGCAGCTGCAGGGGTGCGGCATAGACCGACCCCACCGACGGCGAGGCCGATGCGACCACCAGGCCCAGCTGGGTTTCCAGCAGGTACTTGCCATAGGTGGCGGCATGATCGGAACTGCCGCGTGCGCAGGTGACCACGAACGGGGGCGGCGCAGCACGCAGGCTGGCGGCCAGGGATTCCAGGGTGGCGTGGTTGCGCGAGAACTGGCGGGCAACCACGTCAGCCGCTTCAGCGGCCTCGGCGAACATCAGGGTGGAAGTGGGGTCTGACAGCGACATGGCAGGCTCAGGCAGGATCGGAAGGAAGGGGGCGTGCGCCGGCCGGGCGCATCGGCGCGGTCGAACCGCGCACCACCAGCTGCGGCACGAAGCCCTGGTTGTGCAGCGGTGCCGGCGCATCGTCGTAGGCGTCGCTGCGCAGCTGCGCGATCAGCAGGCGCGCGGCATGGCGGGCGATGTCCTCGGTGGCCTGCTTGGCGGTGGTCAGCGGCGGCCACGACTGGCGCGAGAACGGGCTGTCCTCGAAGCCGGCAATGGACAGGTCGTAGGGCACGTTCATGCCGGCCGACTTGGCGGCGGCCAGCACGCCGGCAGCGATTTCGTCGTTGGAACCGAAGATGGCGGTGGGCGGCTCGCGCAGCGCCAGCAGGCGGCGCGCGCCGCGGAAACCATCGTCGAAGGTGTAGTCGCCCTGCACCACCAGATGCTTGTCCACGGTCATGCCGTAGTCCTTCAGCGCGGCTTCGTAACCGGCATAGCGTTCGCCCGAGGAGCGGTGCGAGATGCCGCCCCAGAGGAAGCCGATGCGCTGGTGGCCCAGCTGGATCAGGTGCTCGGTGATTTCGTAGGCCGCCTCGCGGTCGTCGACGAACACGCAGGCACCGTCGGCGGGGTCTTCGGTGGCGGCGATGATCCGCACCAGCTTGATGCCGCGCGCAGTCAGCGCCTGGATCAGGTCGCGGCGCTCGGACATCGGCGCGGTCAGCACCAGCCCGGCCAGCCGCGAACGCTGCACCCAGTCGGCCAGCTCATCGGCCAATAGCGGCGAGCTGGAATCGCAGGGGTGGATCTGGAGGCCGAAACCGGTCTCGCGGCAGGCGGCCAGCACGCCGTTCTGCACGCCGATGATGTGGTACGGGTTCGGGTTGTCGTAGACCAGCCCGATCACGAAGGTGGTGCCGCTGCGCAGGTTGCGCGCCGACGGATCGGGCTCGTAATCGAGTTCAGCAATGGCACGCAGCACCCGCGCACGGGTGGCCTGCATCACCGAAGGCTCGTTGTTGATCACCCGCGAGACCGTTTTCAGCGAGACCTTGGCCTTCTCCGCAACGTCCTTGATGGTCGCTCTGCGCATGGGTTTTCCCTGGGGTTGGCTGCCGTCCATCATCGCCGATCAGGCCTTGTCCTGCGGCAGGCCGGCACGATGGCCGATCACCGAGTAGAACAGGATGTACAGGTAGCACGGCACCATCAGCAGCACGAACACCAGCTGGAAGTCGATGTGCTGCTTGAGCACGGCGAACAGCTGCGGAATGATCGCGCCGCCGGCGATGCCCATCACCAGCAGGGCCGAGCCGGTCTCGGTGAAGCGGCCCAGGCCGCGGATCGCCAGCGGGAAGATGGCCGGCCACATCATCGCGTTGGCAAAGCCCAGCAGCGCCACGAAGGCCACCGAGACGTAGCCGTGCGTAGCCCAGGCGCCCAGGCAGAACACCACGCCCATCACTGCCGAAATGGTCAGGTAGCGCGACTGCGAGACCAGGCCAGGGATCGCCAGCAGGCCGACCACGTAGCCGGCCAACATCGCACCCAGCGTCAGCGAGGTGAACATCTTGGTCTGGTCCAGCGGCAAGCCGAAACCGTGGCCGTAGGTGCCGATCGCATCACCGGCCATGACTTCCACGCCTACGTACACGAACAGGCACAGCACGCCCAGCCACAGATGCGGGAACTGGAAGATGCTGCGGCGCTCGGCCGTTCCCGGTGCCCCTGACGGCGTTGCATTGGCTTCGGAGGACTTGATCTCCGGCAGCGGCGAGAACAGCACGGCCACCGCCAGCACCACCAGCAGCGCGGCCATCGCCAGGTACGGCGCATGGATCTTGGCGGCGAATTCGTTGAGCAGCGCGACCTTGGTGACCGCGTCGGCGGCCTGCACCTGCTTGTCCAGGTCGCCGATGCCATGCAGCACCAGGGTGCCGATCAGCACCGGTGCGAGCATGCCGGCGATCTTGTTGCAGATGCCCATCAGCGCGATGCGGCGTGCCGCAGTTTCAATCGGGCCGAGGATGGAGATGTAGGGATTGATCGCCGTCTGCAGCAGGGCCAGCCCGCTGCCGATCACGAACAGCCCGCCCAGCGCGCCGGGGTACCAGCGCTGCGTCGCGAATTCACCGAAGAGTGCCGCGCCGCCGGCCATCACCAGCAGGCTCAGGCTGAGGCCCTTCTTCATGCCGGTGCGGCGCAGGATCCATGACGCCGGCAGGGCCAGGAAGAAGTAGGACAGGTAGAACACCATCAGCACCAGGAAGGCGCCGACCTCGCTGAGTTCGAAGGCCAACTTGACGAAGGTGATCAGCGGGCCGTTGAGCCAGGTAAAGAAGCCGATCAGGAAGAACAACACGCCAACGATGGCGATGGAGGTGGCCACGTTCGGGCGCGCGCTTGCAGCGGGGACGGCGGACATCAGGAGGGCTCCTGCGGCGACGGCCACAGAACGCGGCGTCGGAGAGTGGCTGGGAACAACGTTGTCACATTCTTTCGATGGACAGCTGCGGTTTGTCAACTTCCACACGCAGCCCTGTGAACCTCGTGCTGCACTGCGCAACCCGATCGCAACGCATCGTGCTGAATGCGCTGGAGGCCTTGGCCCATGTGCGGCAACGGTTCCAACGTGAAACCCGCACTCACGCCATGTAAACGTTTACTGCATGTCGCATTCGTTGCGATGCAGCAACGAAAGTGTCACGAACTCGTTGACATCGTTGTCAGCGGGGTTACAGACTCCGCCCCAATCGCCGCCCCCGATCCCGGGGCCGGCCCCACCTGCAGCAGGAGCCCGCGTGACCGCCAGCCACCCCGCCCCGGCCCATGTCCTGTCCCGAGTCGCGCCCTCGTTCCTGGCCGCCGACGTCGGTGGCACCCATGTGCGCGTGGCCCGGGTCCAGGCCAGCGGTGACGCCGCCCATCCGGTGCAGGTGCTGGAGTACCGCAAGTACCGCAATGCCGACCATGCCGGCCTCAGCGCGATCCTGTCCGACTTCCTCGGCGAAGGCCCGCGGCCCACGCATTGCGTGGTCGCCAGCGCCGGCTACGCCCGCGAGGACGGCACGGTGATCACCGCCAACCTGCCGTGGCCGCTGTCGGCACGCCAGGTGGAGGCCGATGTCGGCCTGCAGCGGGTCTACATCGTCAACGACTTCGAAGCGGTGGCCTATGCCGCCGCGCAGGTGGACGCCAGCGGCGTGCTGCACCTGTGCGGGCCGGACACCGCCACGCGCGGTCCGACCCTGGTGGTCGGCCCCGGTACCGGCCTCGGTGCGGCACTGTGGATTCCCACCGCGCACGGCCCGGTGGTGCTTCCCACCGAAGCCGGCCAGCCGACCCTGGCCGCCAGCACCGAACTGGAAATGGCCATCGTCCGCCACATGCAGCGCGACCGCGCCCATGTATCGATCGAACATGCGATCTCCGGCCCGGGCCTGATGAACCTGTACCGCGCGGTGTGTGCGCTGCAGGGGCAGGCACCGACGCTGGCCAGCCCCGATGCGGTCACCGCCGCCGCCATGGCCGATACCGATGCACGCGCGCGCCAGGCGCTGGATGTGTTCTGCGGCCTGCTCGGCAGCACCATCGGCGACATGGCCCTGTTCTACGGCGCCCACGGTGGCGTCTACCTGGCCGGCGGCATCCTGCCGCAGATCCGCGAATACCTGCACGCCAGCACCTTCGTCGAACGCTACCTGCAGAAGGGGCCGATGGGCGAAGCACTGGCACGCATCCCGGTGAAGGTCGTCGAACACGGCCAGCTGGGCGTGGTCGGCGCTGCAAGCTGGTACCTGCAGCAGCAGTCGGCCGCCTGACACCGCAACAGGCTTCAACGCAATCGCAGCACGCAGTACGTGGCACGCCAACGCACGGGACTTCGCCGCCGCCCCGCGCATGTCATCGCAACCGTAATCGAACACCGCCGCCGGCATCCAATCGAGTGATGAGGAGAGACATCATGAACACCCGCAAGACCCTGCTTTCGGCCGCCATCGTCAGCTGCATCGCCTTCAGTGCGCACGCGCAGCAGGCCGCCCAGACCGCCACCGACCTGGATACCGTGCAGGTCACCGGCATCCGTGGTTCGATGGAAAAGTCGCTGGATACCAAGCGCGAAGCCAATGCCCGCGTGGAAGTGGTCACCGCCGAAGACGTGGGCAAGCTGCCCGCGCACAACGTCGCCGATACGCTGCAGCGCCTGCCGGGCGTGAACATCAGCTCGTCCAGCGCCGACGAAGGCGGCTTCGACGAAGCCGACCGTGTCAGCCTGCGCGGTACCAGCCCGAGCCTGACCCAGACCCTGATCAACGGCCACACCGTCGGCACCGCCGACTGGTTCGTGCTCAGCCAGGGCAACAACGTCGGCCGCAGCGTCAGCTACTCGTTGCTGCCGTCGGAACTGGTGCGCTCGGTGGAAGTGAACAAGTCCTCGCAGGCCAAGCTGCAGGACGGCGGCACCACCGGTACCGTCAACATCCTCACCCGCAAGCCGCTGGAATTCTCCAAGCAGCTCACTGCGGAAGGCTCCATCGGCATGGTGCGTTCGGACCAGGCCAAGTCCAACGACCCGCAGCTGTCGGCACTGTTCAACTACAAGAACGACGAAGGCAACTTCGGCGTGATGGTGCAGGCCTTCAGCCAGAAGCGCGAGCTGCGCCGCGAAGCGCAGGAAATCCCGGGCGGCTTCTTCCAGATCGATCCGAATGGCACCGTGGCCAAGTCCAACCCGGACCTGGCCGGCGTGTACGCGCCGGGCCTGCTCGGCTCGACCCTGTTTGAACAGACCCGCGAGCGCAAGGGCGGCCTGGTGTCGCTGCAGTTCAAGCCGATGGACAACCTGACCCTCGGCCTGGAAGGCTTCAGCTCGGAACTGAAGGCGAACAACTACAACCGCAACTTCATGCTGTGGGGCGGCCGCATCCTCAACGACCGTACCGTTGAAGATGCCAATGGCAACAAGATCCTGATTCCGGGCCAGGCCCCGAATCCGGGTTACGTCGTCAAGGATGGCGTGCTGTCCAACGCCACCTTCGCCGGCCAGGCCGACCGCGACTACGCGGTGTACGACATGATCTACCGCGAGTCGAAGGCCAAGACCAACTACATCACCTTCGATGCCGACTGGCAGATCAGCGACAACCTGGGCATGAAGTTCCAGGCTGGCAGCACCAAGGGCACCGGCGAAACGCCGCGCCAGTACATCGCCGAAGTCAACCTGGCCCGTGGTGGCGGCGCCACCTGGGCAACCCACGGCAACGGCTCGCCGATCGACTGGAACGTCGGTGGCAACATCGGCCCGAGCGGCGTGACCGACTTCGGCACCTGGGGCAACCAGCAGGTCACCGCGATCGACAAGGAAAAGTGGGCCACGCTCGATTTCAACCAGTACTTCGCCGACGCTGGCGTACTGAACTCGATCGATTTCGGCGCCCGCTTCGGCGACCACAAGCGCGAGGCCAAGTCGCCGGAAGGCGCAACCCCGGGCGCGATCTGGAATGCGCTGAAGAACGGCGCTACCGCCAACTTCCCCGGCGGCTTTGCCAACGGCATCGGTGGCAGCTTCCCGCGTGACCTGTGGTACTTCACCCCTGGTGCGCTGAAGGAAGCGGTGACCAACAACTCCACTTGGCTGTCCGGCAATGACGGCCCGACCGGCCGCCACAACTACGGCGCCGAGTGGAAGGTGTCCGAGAAGAACTTCGCCGCGTACGTACAGGGCAACTTCAGCGGCGACCGCTGGAGCGGCAACGTCGGCCTGCGCTACGTCAACATCAAGCAGGATATCGATACCTACGCCGCCGCCACCGGCTCGACCGTGCCGGACGTGAGCAGCCTGTTCGGCGCGTGGACCCGCGAAGCTTTCGAGAACAAGCACAACCGCGTGCTGCCGAGCGCCAACTTCAAGTACGACCTGCGCGACGACCTGGTGCTGCGCGTGGCCGCCTCGCAGACCCAGACCCTGCCGGACTTCTCGGCACTGGGTGCCTCGTCCTACGGTTCGGACCTGAACCGGACTGGCGGTGGCGGCAATCCGAAGCTGAAGCCGGTGGTGTCGACCAACTTCGATGCCAACCTGGAGTGGTACTTCATGCCGCGCGGCATGTTGTCGATCGGTGCCTACTCGATGCGCCTGAAGGACTACGTGGCCTTCAGCACCGAAAAGGAGATGCTGTTCAGCGAGCTGACCAACCGTCTCGAGGAATACAACATCTCCCGCCCGCGCAATGCCGACGGCAAGGTCCGCGGTATCGAAGTGGCCTATGAGCAGCCGATCGGCGAGTACTTCGGTGTCAATGCCAACTACACCTACGCCGATGGCAGCACCGACCACACCTGGGCCGACGGCAGCGACAGCCTGCTGGGCACTTCGAAGAACACCTACAACGTCGGTGCCTACTTCGAGAACGATACCTTCGGTGCACGCGTCAGCTACACCCGCCGTTCGTCGTTCCTGATCGGCCTGTCCGGCGCCAACCCGTACTACCAGGATGACTTCGGCACCCTGTCGGCGTCGCTGAGCTACAAGGCCACCGACTGGCTGAGCATCAGCTTCGATGCGCTCAACCTCAACAACCCGACCTACAAGTACTACCAGACCGCGGCGATCCCGACCTCGTTCTACAGCAACGGTCGCCAGTACTACCTCAACTTCCGCTTCAAGTACTGATCCAGCGGCAGCAACATCGCCGAGTCGTGCACGCACGCCGGGCCTGGGTCATTCCGGGCCCGGCGTTTTTCATGTATAGCGTTCATCGCACCGTTCCAAGGAGTCGTACCGATGGTCAAGCCTTCCCGCGCCCGGATGCGCAGCGCAGTGCTGCTGGGCAGCCTGCTCGCCCTGTTGCCGGCGCTGCCGGCACTTGCCGCCGACCCCACGCCTGCCGCTGAAGCACCCGGCCCGCAGCTGCGCGCCGGCAGCCTGATGCTGATTCCCGCCCCGGCCACCGTGCAGCGCGGCCAGGGCAGCGGCATCACCGTGCGCGCCGATACCGTGCTGCAGGCCGAAGGCGAAGCCGCGCAGCGCGTCGCCAACCAGTTCGCCGACCTGCTGGCCCGCAGCGGTGGCCCGCGCCTGGCACTGGCCAAGGGCAAAGCCAGCGCCAAGGCCGGCAGCATCCGCTTCCAGATCGTGCCCACCTTCCGCGACAGCGGTGAGGGCTACACGCTGGAAAGCACCGCACAGGGCGTGCTGGTGCAGGCTGGCAACGAAACCGGCCTGTTCTACGGCGCGACCACCCTCGCCCAGCTCGCCACCGGCGGCAACAACGGCGTGCTGCCCGCAGTGCAGATCCAGGACGCGCCGCGCTTCAGCTGGCGCGGCTTCATGCTCGACTCCGCCCGTCACTTCCAGAGCCTGGACGAGATCAAGCACGTGCTCGACGCGATGGCCGCGCACAAGCTCAACACCTTCCACTGGCACCTGACCGACGACCAGGGCTGGCGCATGGAGATCAAGCGCTACCCGAAGCTGACCGACGTGGGCAGCTGCCGCCTGCCGGCCGGTGACGGCGGCATCGATCCGGTCAGCGGCCAGGAGCATCCGTACTGCGGCTTCTACACCCAGGAGCAGATCCGCGAAGTGATCGCCTATGCCGCGAAACTGCATATCCAGGTGATTCCGGAAATCGATGTACCGGGCCACGCGACTGCTGCGATTGCCGCGTATCCGGAGCTGGGCACCATCGATACGCCGCTGAAGCCGATCAGCGAATGGGGCGTGTTCCCGAACCTGTTCAACGTGGAGGACAGCACCGTCACCTTCCTCGAGAACGTGCTGGAAGAAGTGATCGCGCTGTTCCCGGCCAGGTACGTGCACGTCGGTGGCGACGAGGCGGTGAAGGACCAGTGGGAAGCATCCAAGCGGGTGCAGCAGCGCATGCGTGCGCTGGGCATCAAGAATGAAATGGCCATGCAGAGCCACATCATCAAGCGCCTGGAAACCTTCCTGGAGGAACACGACCGGCGCCTGATCGGCTGGGACGAAATCCTCGAAGGCGGATTGCCGCCGCAGGCCACAGTGATGTCGTGGCAGGGCACCGAAGGCGGCCTGGCTGCGGCCAGCGCCGGCCATGACGTGATCATGTCGCCGGTCGGCTACCTGTACCTGGATTACCTGCAGACGGCCTCGCCAAATGAACCGCCGGGCCGTCCGACCCAGGTCAACCTCGGCAAGCTCTACAACTTCGAGCCGGTGCCGGCCGAGCTGGCCGCCGACAAGCGTGGGCATATCCTGGGCCTGCAGGCCAACATGTTCACCGAGCACACGCGCAGCTATGCACGCCTGCAGCACAACCTGTTCCCGCGCCTGGCCGCGGTGGCCGAGACCGGCTGGAGCACACCGGAGCATCGCGACTTCCGCGATTTCCTCGCGCGCCTGCCCTCCCAACTGCAGCGCTACCGTGCCTGGGGCCTGGCCTATGCGCAGACCCCGTTCGAAGTGGGCGTGGACTACACCGACAACCGCGCGGCCGGCACAGTGACCGTGTCGCTGGCCAATCCGCTGGGTTATGAAGTGCGCTACAGCACCGATGGCCAACCGGTGACCGCGCAGTCGCCGCTGTACCAGCAGCCGCTGACCGGGAAACTGCCGACCACCGTGCAGGCGGCGGCGTTCTACCAGGGGCAGATGCTGGCCGCGAAGCCGACCATCGCCGCATTCACCGTGCAGTCGCTGCTCAGCCGCCGCAGCGATGAGCTGCTCAGCTGCGTGGGCACGAAGGGCCTGGTATTGCGCCTGGAAGACGATGGCCCGCGTGAGGGAACGCGTGCGGTGTTCAACGTGGACATCTTCCAGCCGTGCTGGCGCTGGCCGCAGGCGCAGCTGGACGGCATCGGCAACGTGGAAGTGCGTGCGGGACGTATTCCGTACTACTTCCAGCTGGCCCACGACGAGCCGAAGCGCCGCTTCGAAAAGGCCCGGAGCGCACACGGTGAAATGCTGATCCGCCGCGGTGATTGCACGGGCAAGGTGCTGGCTCAGGTGCCGCTGCCGGCGCAGACCGATGCCGACGGCTTCGTGACCCTGCGCGCGGCGCTGCCGAAGGGCACCGCTGGCAACGGCGATCTGTGCATCAACTTCACCGGCGACACGCGCCCGGCGATGTGGGTGCTGGATGAGGTCACGCTCAGGTAGGTGCCAACCTTGGTTGGCGCTTTGCGGCCGGATCCACGCATCGCGTGGATCTACTGTAGAGCCGGGCCCATGCTCGGCTGCTTTTCAACCGGAAAGCCGAGCATGGGCTCGGCTCTACAGGAACCTCACCCGCGCCAGCGCAGCAGCAGGTCGCGCAGCGGGGTCAGTGCGGTGGCCATGCCGGCCAGCACACCGATCGTGTTGGCGATGGCATCCATCGGGTCGGCCATGCGGTTGCTGGTCAGCGCGCCCTGCGCGAACTCGATGCCGATGCCCATCAGCACCAGGCCCACGCCCACCCACAGCAGCGGGCGGCCCCGACGGAACAGCTGCACCGCGCTGCCTGCCAGGATGAAATAGGCGAGGAAGTGTTCGCCCTTGTCGCTGTTTTCCGGCAACGGAATCGGCGGTGGCGGGATCAGGCAGACCACAATCACCAGCAGCACGGCCAAACCCCACAGCACGGCCCACAACCGCGGCCGCCGCAGCGGCTTGATCACCTGCAACACCTCGCTCACAGGCGCCAGCTCAGGTCACCCAGTTCGAAGGCCGGTTCGAAATCGACGCCACGCTGCAGGCCGATGGCCTGGAAGCGCTCGCCCATCTCGGTCGGCAGGGTCAGCTTCTTCACCTGGTCGCGCAACTGGATGCGGCCGACCTCGTCGGTGCGTTCCTCGGCCAGCAGCAGCACCTGGTCCAGGCCATTACCGAGCAGGAAGCTGGCCTGGCTGCAGTAGCCAGCCAGCTCGAAACCGCCGTGCATGCCGGCCTCGGCCATCGCGGTGAAATCCACCGACGCCGTAATGTCCTGCAGGCCCGGCCAGCGGTGCACGTCGTTGTGAACGTGGTGGCGGTAGAACGCGCGCACGGTGCCATCGTCGCGGTCGTGCTGGTAGAACTCGCCGCGGTTGTAACCGTAGTCGACGAACAGCATCGCGCCACGCTGCAGGCCGCCGGCCACCGCCTGCAGCCAGTACGGCAGCTGCGGCAGCACCTCGGAGCGGTAGCCTTCGGCGAAGGGCTTTTCCAGGTAGCGCTCGATGTGGCGCACCGCACCGTTGAGCAGGATATCGGCCGGCTGCGCACCACGGATGAAGTTGCCTTCGGCATCCAGCTCGACGGTTTCCTCATAGACCTCGCCATCGCGGATCAGGAAGCGCGGCGTCGGCAGCGCGTCGATCACCTCGTTGGCGAACACCACGCCTTCCCAGTCCTCTTCGAACGGGCGGTCGACCCAGTCCACGCGCGCGGCCAGCTCGGCCGGCAGGTTCTGCTGCAGGCGCTGCTGCTGGCGCTCGCGCAGGTCCGCGCTGGGTTCGAGGATGGCATAGCGCGACGGCAGCGCGTCCAGTTCGGCCAGGCGCAGCAGCACGGCCTCGGCAAAGGCGCCGGTACCGCCGCCCAGTTCCAGCATCCGCGCCTGTGCACCCAGCTGCGCGAACACCGGCGCCAGCGCATTGGCCACGCTGCCGGCGAACAGGCTGCCAAGCTCGGGCGCGGTGGTGAAGTCACCACTGCCACCGAACTTGCTGGCGCCGGCGCTGTAGTAACCCCAGCCAGGGGTATACAGGCACAGCTCCATGAAGCGCGAGAAGGGCATCGCCCCGCCCTGGGCAAGGATCTCGGCGCGCAGGGCGGCGGCCAGCTGGTCGCTGTGGGCCAGGGCATCGGCTTCGGGCAGGGGGAAGGTGGGCTGCATGGCGTCTTCGAATGCGGTGACAATGGTGCACAGGATAGCCGAGCCTTGGAGGACCCTCGATGAGCGATACCCACCCCGTGGTCCTGATCACCGGCAGCGCGCGCCGGATCGGTGCGGCCATCGCCCGCCAGTTCCACGCCTGTGGCTGGTCGGTGGTGCTGCATGCCAACACCTCCAGCGCCGAGCTGCAGCAGGCCGCGTTCGATTTCGACAACGTGCGCCCCGGCAGCGTGCTGGCCCTGCAGGCCGACCTGCGTGACGCCGACGCCCTGCCCGACCTGGTGGAACAGGCCGTCACCCACTTCGGCCGCCTGGACGCGCTGGTCAACAATGCCTCCAACTTCTTCCCCACCCCGCTCGGTCAGGTTACCGCCGAGGCAATGGACGAGCTGTATGCGGTCAACGCGCGCGCGCCGCTGCTGCTATCACAGGCGGCGGCGCCCTACCTGCGCCGCCAGCAGGGCTGCATCGTCAACCTGACCGACCTGCACGGCACCGACCCGATGCGGGACCACATCGCCTACACGATGGCCAAGGCCGCGCTGGAGATGGCCACCCGCTCGCTGGCGCTGGAGCTGGCGCCGAAGGTGCGGGTCAATGCGGTGGCGCCCGGCGCGATCCTGTGGCCGGAACAGGGCAAGGACGATTTCGCCCGCGAGGCGCTGCTGGCGCGCACGCCGCTGGCGCGGATCGGCACGGTCGAGGAGATTGCCGAAGCGGTGTACTGGCTGGTGGCCGAAGCCAGCTTCGTCACCGGCCACACCCTGCGCGTGGATGGCGGGCGCACGGTCAGTTGAAGCATTGCCGGCCAGCGACCGGCACCACCGGTAGCGCCGGGCCATGCCCGGCGAGCGCAGCGGCAACAACAACCGATCATTCCAGCTCCACGACCTCGAACGCTTCGCCAAACTGCGTGTGCGCACGCCACAGCGTGGCCAGGTCCAATCCGCTGACCGGGTCGATGAAGTCCGGGGCGATGTCGGCCAGCGGCTTCAGCACGAAGGCATGCTTCAGCTCCGGGCGCGGGATGCGCAGGTGGCCGGGGCCTTCCACCACCAGGTCACCGTAGAACACCACGTCGATGTCCAGGGTCCGGTCGGAGAAGCGCGGCCCGCTGCGGTCGCGGCCGTGCGCGTCTTCCAGCGCGTGCAGCCAGTCGTCCAGTTCCTGGAGCGGCAGGTCGGTGTCGATCGCCACGGCGTTGTTGAGGAAGGCCGGGCCGTCGAAGCCGACCGCGGCAGTACGGTAGGCCGGCGACACCCGCAGCGCGCCGAAGCGCTCGCGCAGGGCCGTCACCGCGGCGTGGAGGTAGCGGCGGGGCTGGACGTTGCTGCCCAGGCTCAGGAGCACGGTGGTCATGCGGTTCAGGTGACGGCACTTGGGGGGCGTGGACATGCCGTCGTCACGGCGGCCTGCCTACAATCCGGGACGCACATGATAGGGCACCGACATGACCTATTGCGTTGGAATCGAGGTGGACGAGGGCCTGGTCTTCGCTGCCGACACCCGGACCAATGCCTCGCTGGACGATGTGCGCGTGCACCGCAAGCTGCACGTGTTCGAGTACCCCGGCCAGGCAGCCTACGTGCTGATGGCGGCTGGCAACCTGGCCACCACCCAGCTGCTGGTGTCGCGCCTGGGGCGCGACGCCAGTGAACGACGCACGCCCAACCTGCACGACATGACCCACCTGTTCGAGGCTGCCGAGTACGTCGGCCAGCTGCTGGTGGACAGCCAGGTGCACAGCAGCTACAGCGAACATGGCCACGATGGAGTCAACACCCAGGCCACGCTGATCTTCGGCGGCCAGATCGCCGGCGAGCGGCCCGGGCTGTACATGATCTACCCGCTCGGCAACGCCATCGCCGCCTCGCCGGAGACGCCCTACCTGCAGATCGGTGAGTCCAAGTACGGCAAGCCGATCCTCGACCGCATCCTCAGCCCGGCCACGCGCCTGGAGGATGCAGCGCGCACGGCGATCGTCTCGCTGGACTCCACCATCCGTTCCAACCTGTCGGTGGGCCTGCCGATCGATCTTGCGCTGCTGCGCGACGGCGAGCTGCGCATCGGCCAGCAGCTGCGGCTGGGCGCGGATTCGGCGTTGTATGCCGACATCCATCAGAACTGGTCGCGGCGGCTGGAACAGGCGGTGGACGCCCTGCCGCGGTTCCCCTGGGAAACCGTGGATTGATCGACCTGACCTGCCGCCGGGCACGGCCCGGCGCTACCGAAGGCGGTGGGTAGCGCCGGGCCATGCCCGGCGACGCTTACTCAACCCAGCGCTTCGGCCACCGCGCGGAAGACCTGCTGCATCTGCAGCGGCTTGCGCAGCACATGCACCTCCACACCGGCCGGGAATGCATCGGCCGAGACCGGCACCGCAGGGTCCTCCAGCACCAGCGCCGGGCCGCGATAGCCCAGTGCCGCCATCTCGCCCAACAGCTGGCTGGCCGGCAGCAGCTTGGAGCCGGCGTCGGCGATCACCAGTGCCGGCAACGCCTCCTGCTGCATCCAGCGCAGCGCAGCCGGGCCGTCGGACGCCAGCTGCAGCTGGTAGCCCTGGCTGGACAGCGCATTGCCCAGCAGCGACAGGCGCGTGGCTTCGCCATCGACCACCAGGATCGACTGGCCACTGCCCAGTGCCACCAGCTGTTCGATCGGCTCACTGCCATCAATGGCGTCGTGCATCGGCAGGCGCAGCTCGAAGCAGGTGCCCTGCCCCGGCTGGCTGCTGACGTGGATGCTGCCGCCGGCGCCTTCAACAATGCGTTTGCAGGAGATCAGGCCCAGGCCGGTGCCATCGGCCTTGGTGGTGAAGAATGGATTGAACAGATGCGACAGTGTGTCCGCATCCATGCCGATCCCTTCGTCAGCCACCCGGATGTGCATCCAGTCCACGCCATCGCGCTGGCCGGCATGGCTGGCGGTCAGGCTCAGGCGACCGCCGTTGGGCATCGCCTGGATCGCGTTGAGCGCCAGGTTCAGCATCACCTGCTGCAGTTCGGTGTAGTTGGCGTCGACCACCAGGCCTTCGTCCTGCACCTGCAGTTCCAGGCGCACCGCATCGGGCACGTTGCTGCGCAACAGCAGCGCCACCGCATCGAACAGGCCATCGATCTCGATGCGTTCGCTCGGCTTGCGCGAACCGCGCACGAACGACAGCATCGATTCGGCCATCTCATGGCCACGGCGGCCGCACTCGGCGATGACATCGGCCAGATGGTGCAGCTGCGGATCGTCGGTTCGCGCCTTCAGCAGGTCCGGCATGATCAGCAGCGGCTGCAGGATGTTGCGCAGGTCGTGACTGAGGCCGGCGGCGAGCAGCGACAGGCTTTCCAGGCGCTGTGCGCGCATCAGTTCGGTTTCCACCCGAGCACGCTCGATCGCGCTGCGTGCATCGCGGATCGCACGCGCCACTGCCGACGGCAGGCGCGCCGGCAGGTGCTTGATGATGTAGTCATTGGCGCCCTTCTGCAGCGCCGCCACCGCGTTCTCCTCACCCATGGTGCCGGAGACGAAGATGAAGGGCACTTCCGGTGAGGTTTCGCGCACGATGCGCAGCGCGTCGTCACCGGAGAATCCCGGCATGCTCAGGTCGGACAGCACGATGTCCGGCTGGAACGCGACCAGTGCCTGGCGCAGTTCAGCCTCGCTCTCGACACGCTCGAAACGGGCCTCCAGGCCCGCATCAAGCATCTGTTCGGACATCAGCTCGGCATCTTCCGGTGAGTCCTCCACCAGCAGGATGCGCAGCGCCCCCAGGGCGGGACCGGTCAGGGGCATGGGCTCACTCGAGTTCCGGTGCCTGGTTGATCAACGCCCAGAACTTTCCCAGGGTCTGCACCGCGCCGAAGAACTGGTCCACGTCCACCGGCTTGACCACATAGGCGTTCACGCCCATGTCCCAGCTGCGGGCCAGGTCACTTTCCTCGCGCGAGGACGACAGGATCACCACCGGCAGGCGCTTGAGCTCTTCGTGCTCGCGGATCTGCCGCAGCACTTCCAGGCCATCCATGCGCGGCATCTTGATGTCCAGCAGCAGCACCGCCGGCAGGCCTTCCTCACGGTTGGCAAAGGCACCACGGCGCAACAGGTAGTCCATCACTTCCACGCCATCCTCGACGTGCACGATGGGGTTGGCCAGACGCGCCTCTTCCAGGGCGTCGATCGCCATTTCGGCATCAGCCGGGCTGTCTTCGGCGAGAAGAATGGTGCGCAGAGTGGTCATGCAGAAGGCCCTTGTTTGTCCGCATCGATCGCGGGAGGCAGGTAGAAGTGGAAGGTGGCGCCGACGTCCGGTTCAGCCTCGGCCCAGATACGGCCACCATGACGGGTGAGCACGCGGCGCACGCTGGCCAGGCCGATGCCGGTACCCGGGTAGTCGCTGGCCTTGTGCAGGCGCTGGAAGACACCAAACAGCTTGCCGGCGTAGGCCATGTCAAAGCCTGCACCATTGTCGCTGACCGTGAACTGATGACCGCCGTCAGGCTGCGGCTGGTAGTCCACGCGGATCTTCGCCGGTTCGCGGTTGCCCGAATACTTCACCGCGTTGCCGAGCAGGTTCAGCCAGACCTGGCGGATCATGTTCTCATCGCCCACCACGATCGGCAGCGGTGCGATGCTCCACTCCACGTGGTGCGCATGGCCGCTGTTCTCGGCCTCGGCCTGCAGGTTGGAATCGAGCATGGCGCGGGTATCGGCCACCAGCGACTGCATGTCCACCGCCTGCTGGCGCATTGCCGCGCGGCCCAACCGCGAATACACCAGCAGGTCGTCGATCAGTGCCGCCATGCGCCGCGCCGAACTGGAGATCACCTCCAGGTAATGGCGGCTCTTGTCATCGGCGGCGTCGCCCAGATGGCGCGACAGCTTGTCGGAGAATCCGGCCACGTGGCGCAGCGGCGCGCGCAGATCGTGCGAGACCGAATAGCTGAAGGCTTCCAGTTCCCTGTTGACCTCGGACACCTGCGCAACCTTGCCTTCCAGCTGGCGGTTCAGTTCCTCCACCCGCAACTGCACGGCACGCTGCACGGTGACGTCACTGATCGTGAGCAACACCACTTCGTCGTCGGTGTCCGGCAGCGGCATGCGCCGCGCGTTGAGCAGCATGTAGCGCACCATGCCATCGGCGGCGCGCTGTTCATGCTCGAAGTCCCACAGTTCGCGGCCGCGCAACAGCACATCGGACAGTCGCTGGCGCATCACGGGATCCTTCCACGCGCCGTCGCCGACAGTGTCCAGCAACAGGCCATCGGCGCGTTCATCCTGCAGCCCGTACAACTCGGCGAAGGCAGGGTTGTGCAGCTGCACGCGCAGGTCGCGGTCGAGCAGCACGATCGGTTCACGCACGGTCTGCAGCACCGAGGCTGCACGTGCGGCCGAGCGCAGCGACTGCCGTTCGGCATACAGGCGGCGACCAATCTGCCGCTGCAGCAGCCACAGCACCAGGCCGAGCAGCGACAGCTGGATCACCAGCGAACTCCACGACACCAGCTCGGTCTGCTTGCGCTGGCGGGCAGCCTGCTCGGCACGCTGTGTCAGCAGTTTCTGCTCGCTGGCCTGCAGTTCCTCCACCAGGCCACGGATCGGATAACGCGTGCTCAGATCCTGCACCAGCTCGCGCTGATCACTGTTGGGCTCGGACTTTGCCAGTTCGCGGGCAAGCGCCATGCGCCCTTCCAGCATCGACTCGATGCGGCCGATGCGGATCAGCTGATCAGGATTGTCGCGGGTCATCCGCCCCAGTTCAGCCAGGCGCCCGGGAAGGTCATTGGCTTTGGCCATGCGCTCGCGCAGGCCAGGTGCGTCCACGCCCTTGGACAGTGTCAGCGCGGCCGATTCGACATCGCGTACATCGGCCTGCAGCTGTTGCAGCGCCACACCGACGGCCTGGGTATGGTTGACCCAGGCCATCGCATCTTCGCTGTCCTGCTGCAGTTTGCGCAGGGTCAACCACGGCACCACGATGATCGCGGCAGCGGCCAGCGCCAGGGCCGGCAACCGCCAGCGGTCCCAGATGTCATCACTGAAAACCAGCGCCATAGTTCCTCGTCAGCACAGCCGCAAAGCGTCTGCCGTTACCGGCCCCACTGCGGCGGAACCGGCAATATAGCGCAGGCGGTCACGACTCTGGAATTTCCAGCGCGGTTGGCTGAACGGGTTCGGAATTCGATGCTGTAGAGCCGAGCCCACGCTCGGCTGCCTTGGAGTTCCAGCCGAGCATGGCTCGGCTCTACAGGTCAGTGGGCGCCCCGCATGGGGCGCCCACCGGGGTCAGCGCTTGGCAGCAGCACTGACCTTCAATGCAGCGGCATCGACGCGGGTCACGCCCTTGATGCCCTTGGCGGTGGTGACCGCCTTGTCCTTCTCGGCCTGGGTCGCCACGGCGCCACTGAGGCTGACCACGCCGTTCACCGTTTCCACCTTGATCTCCGTGCCCGGAACGTTGCTGCTGGCCAGAAGATCAGCCTTCACCTTGGTGGTGATCCAGCTGTCGGTCACCGGCTCGTTGGAATCATGGCGGTCGGCGTGGGTCATTGCCGAATGATCGGTCTTGGGGGGACTCTTCGCGGCCGGATCCTTGGCGAATGCGGCCGAGGAGGACAGCGCCAGGGCCAGCGTAAGGGCCGAGGCAATCAGCGTGCGGGTCGTATTGCTCATCGTGTCGTACTCCTGCGGAATGTGCTGCCAGTCTGGACAAGTAGGCGTAGAGCACGCGTGGCGCTGCGGTCACGCTGCCGTGAATCGACCCGCATTCAACGGCAACGGTTCAGTTTGGGGTTGCCGTCGCGGGTCGTTTACCCTGCCCTTCCCACTGCCGGAGCTCTGCCATGCGCCCCGACCTGCATCTGGCCCTGATCGGCTACGGCCTTGCCGGCCGCGTCTTCCATGCGCCCCTGATCCAGCACACGCCGGGCCTGGTGCTGCACAGCATCGTGAGCTCGCAGCGCGACACGCTGCTGCGCGCGTTCAGCGACGTGCACGTGCGTTCCACGCCGCAGGAGGTGTTCGACGATCCAGGCGTGGATGCCGTAGTGATCGCCACGCCGAATGAACAGCATGCGCCGCTGGCAATCGCGGCACTGGCTGCGGGCAAGCATGTGCTGGTCGACAAGCCGTTCGCGCTGGACGTGGCCCAAGCGGAAACGGTATTGGCTGCGGCACGCGATGCCGGACGCATCGCCACCGTGTTCCAGAACCGGCGCTTCGATGCCGACTTCCTCACGCTGCAGGCGCTGCTTGCGGACGGGACGCTCGGCGACATTGCCGAGTGCCATGCGCACTTCGATCGCTACCGTCCACAGGTACGCGACCGCTGGCGCGAACAGGATGGCCCCGGCAGTGGCCTGTGGTACGACCTGGGCCCGCACCTGCTGGACCAGATGCTGGTGCTGTTCGGCTGGCCCGAGGCGATCGATGCCGATCTGGCCGTGCAGCGCGAAGGTGGCAGCGGCATCGATTACTTCCACGCGGTGCTGCACTACCCGCGGCATCGCGCGATCATCCATTCCGGTTCGCTGGTGGCGGCGCAGACGCCGCACTTCAGCGTGCATGGCAGCAAGGCAAGCTGGATCAAGCACGGCCTGGACGTGCAGGAGGCGCAGCTGCGCCGCGGTGTGGCACCCGGTGCGCCAGGCTGGGGTATCGATCCGCGGCATGGTGAGCTGGTGCGCTGCGATGCCGAAGACAACGTGCAGCGCACGACGGTCGACAACCTGCCCGGTGACTACCGGCGGCTGTATGCACAGTTCGCGGCGGCGATGCATGGCGACGGAGAAGCCACGGTCAGCCCGGTGCAGGCATTGCAGTTGATGCGGCTGCTGCAGGCCGGCATGGACAGTGCGCGCGAAGGGCGGCGAATCGCGTTGGGGTGATCGGCAGGGCTGCGCCCTGCACCTGCCGAATCAACGGCAGCAGCAACGTCAAAAGCGGGCATTCCCTGGGATGGCGGGGTGGATCCGGTTGCGGGGGACGGCGCAAGTACATCCATGTAGCCTCGGTCGCGCCATCCATGGCGCTCACGCCCCCGCAACCGGACCCACCCCGCCTTCGACAGATACCCGCGATCTGCCGAAATGGCATGATCGGCTCCTGGTGGGTGTCGACCTTGGTCGACACGTAGATCCACGCCATGCGTGGATCTACGCCAATCGGTGCTTACGACTTCTTGATCGCGTGGCCGCCGAATTCATTGCGCATCGCCGACAGCAGGCGGTCGGTGAACGAATTGGATTCACGCGAGCGCAGGCGTTCCAGCAGCGACAAGGTGATCACCGGTGCCGGCACATCCAGTGCGATCGCTTCGGCCACGGTCCAGCGGCCTTCACCAGAATCCTCCACGTACGGCGCGATGCCATCCAGCGACGGATTGCGCTTGAGGGCTTCGGTGCTCAGGTCCAGCAGCCACGAGCGCACCACGCTGCCGTGGCGCCACACCTCGGCCACCTGGGCCAGGTCCAGCTCCATCTCCTGCTTGCGCTCCATCAACGCGAAGCCTTCGGCGTAGGCCTGCATCATTCCGTATTCGATGCCGTTGTGGACCATCTTGGTGAAGTGGCCGGCGCCAGACGGACCGACACGTGCCCAGCCGCGATCTTCAGCCGGTGCCAACGTGCGCAGCAGCGGTGCGATCTGCTCCACCACCGGCGCTTCGCCACCGACCATCAGGCTGTAGCCCTCCTGCAGGCCCCACACGCCACCGCTGGTGCCGCAGTCGACGTAGCCCAGATCGTCCTCGGCCAGCGCCTTGGCGCGGCGGATCGAGTCCTGGTAGTTGGAGTTGCCGCCGTCGATGACGATGTCACCCTCGGCCAGGTGCGGGGTCAGCTGGCCCAGGGTCTGGTCGACGGTTTCGCCAGCCGGCACCATCAGCCACACCACGCGCGGCACCGGCAGTGCGGCTACGGCCGCGGCCAGAGAATCAACCACCCCCAGGCCGGCCTCGGCGGCGCGCTGGCGGGCGCCTTCGCCCGGGTCGTAGCCGACCACGCGGTGGCCGCCGCGATGCAGGCGCTGGGCCATGTTGGCGCCCATGCGGCCGAGGCCGATCATTGCAATATCCATTGTTTCACCTTCAGTTGGGGTCTAGGGTCAGGCTGCCTGGCCTGCCGGTAGCCGCGCAGTGGCGCAGCTGCGCCTCGCGCCAACGCCGGTAGAGCGTGGTATGCAGATTGTGCACCGCCAGGTCGATCGAAAACGGCGTTCGTGGGTTGCGATCAAGCAGGCGGGCGATGTGGTAGCCGATGGGACGTATACCGCGTGGATGCACATAGATCACGAACTGCTGGTAGAACGGATCGTCCAGCAGCTGGTCCATGCGTGCCAGCGTGGCGTGGTAGCGCGGTTCCAGCCGTGCACGGAGGTCCGGGTCGCGCTCGAACAGCAGGCGCTCGAAGTAGCGCTGGCCGATCCGCGGGATGTCCTGCGCGAGTTTCCATAGTTCGACATTGCGCTGGTCGTACCAGGCCAGGCCGCCGTGGGTGGCCAGGGCCTGCGCAGCGTCCGCGCCCACGTCAACCACCACGAAGTTCTCGGCCTGGTTGCTCAGGTCGTCCAGCGTGCCCTTGTCGTACACATGTTCGATGAAACCGGGCACGCCCACGAACGCCTGCCGCCCCATCGCCGAGGTGCGCACCGCCTTGCCATCGGCGAAGAAATCGCCGGAATGAGCGCCGAGCAGAATGCTGTCGGTACCGTGCAGGGCGAGGAACGTGCCGATCGACAGCTCCTCTGCGGCAAATTCGGCGTCGAATGCAGCATCGCCATACAGCTCGCGCTGGGCGGCCAGCTGCGCGACCTGGCGGCCGACTCCGCATTCGGCGCGCACATTGCCGCTGTAGAACGCCTGCAGCGCCTGGCTGTTGCTCGCAGTGGGCACGAAACCACGGCCGAAACTTCGCGTGCGCTGCCAGCTTTGCGCCTGTGCGCCGTGCAGGCCGAAGCCAATCCAACCGAGCTGCAGGCCAGAGAAGCGGAATCCTGGATTGCCCTGCAATGCAGTAGCGGCACGTTGCGTGGCTGCACCCAGCTCGAACGCATAGGCGCAGACCGTGGCCGGATCGTCCAGCAGCTGCTGCAGCAACGCCTGGCGCGCTGCAGCAGACATGTCTGCCGGCCAGCGCGCGTGCAGGTCGCCGGCAGCCTGCGACTCGGCCAGCGACGCGCGCGTACACACTGCGCCGCCGTGGACCTGCGGCGTACTGAGCGCGGCTTCATCGAAACGCCAGCCCAGCCGCTGCAGCAGCCCCTGCGTACAGTCGGCGGCTGTGGCCGCCATGCCCAGCACGGGCGCCAGCAGCAGGGCCGCGCCCATCAACCCGCCGTGCACGTTCAGCCCTGGTCCGTGCGGGCGGGTGCGGGCTCAGGAACTGCAGAGGGCGGCGGCAACGGTGATGGCGTGCCCGCAGCCGGCGGCAGGTACTGCTGCAGGCGCTGGAAGAAGCGGCGATAGAAATCGGCATCGGTGACCGTGCTGCTCGCCACTTTCACCAACGAATCGTCGTTGCTGCCGAACGGCAGCGATACCGAGCCCAGCGCACCGACACCGACACTGGCTGAGGTCGGGCTCTTCTTCAGCGCATAGCGGTCCTGCACCGCACTGACGAACACCAGCGTCTGGTTGCCACGCGGCGCGCAGGAGATGCGCAGCACCAGCTGCTCATGGTCGTCTTCGCGCGGCTGGAAGTTCTTGTTGCCTTCCACCTGTGCGTCATCGGCACGGGCGATGGCATAGCCCTGGCTGAGCAGGGTGCGTCGCGCAGCTTCACAGGCTTCGCCCGGGCGGCCATCGACGGTACGCGAGAACGTGTCGCCGGAGTCGAAGGATTCGCGCAGCAACGTGCTGTCGGCGGTGCGGCCACCACAGGCCGACAGGATCAGGGCGCTGCCAAGCGCCACAACAGCACTGGAAAGACGGGAGGCCCGCATGGGTACTCCTGCGAGGACGGTACCGCCAAGGGTAGTCCTGCGGCCGTGTGCGGCGGGTCGAAACCGGCATGACCGCGCCCCCCCGTTGCTGCCTGTTCATGCACAAAAAAGGGACGGAGGGGATTAAGTCGTTTGTGGCACATGGCTCGCCGGGCATGGCCCGGCGCTACCGGGACGGAGGCACCCAAACGAAAAGGGGCCGGCAATGCCGCCCCCCCTGCGGTATCGCATGCCGTCGCCGGCTCAGTCCGCCCAGCGACCGGCGCCGGTGGACTGCGGCAGCACCTGCGCCGACAGCGGGCGGTCGTTGGCCAGCAGGTTCACCGCATCGGCCAGGATCGAGGCCGACTCGCGCAGCAGCGGGTCAGGACGCTTCTCGGCAGCCTTCTCGCGTGCGGCATCCTTGACGATGTCGCGCTCGTTGCCCGTCAGGCCGTCGTCGTTGCTGTCATCGGCCAGCGGGTCCAGGGCCAGGCCCAGTTCCTTGCGCATCGCCTGGCGCTCCTTGCGCTGGGTGTCCTGGCGCTCACGCTCGGCGCGGCGGGTGGCCTCATTGAGCGAGATGTACTTCTTCGCGGCCTCGGTGCGGAACTGCTGCACGTCCTCGTTCCACCACTGGAATTCCTTGTCGGCGGCAATGCGCGCGTCATGGCGGGTTTCCAGCTTCGGCAGCAGCGGCGCGAAGTTGCCGTACTGGGTGTGCGGCACGGCGGCGATGCGGGTCCACGGCAGGGCGTTATCGTAGGTGCTCTCGCCGAACTCGGTGGCATCGACGCTGGCCGGGAACGCCAGGTCCGGCACCACACCCTTGTGCTGGGTGCTGCTGCCGCTGATGCGGAAGAACTGGGCGATGGTCAGCTTGACCTGACCGAAGCGCTGGGTCTCACCACTCGGCCAACGGTCGAGGTCGACGATGTTCTGCACCGTGCCCTTGCCGAAGCTGGTCTCACCGATCACAAGGCCACGGCCGTAATCCTGGATGGCACCGGCGAAGATCTCCGAGGCCGAGGCCGAACCGCGGTTGATCAGCACCGCCAGCGGGCCATCCCATGCCACGCCCTGGTTGCGGTCGCTGTTGACGGTGACGCGGCCACCGGACTCGCGCACCTGCACCACCGGGCCCTGCTCGATGAACAGGCCGGTCAGTTCAATGGCTTCATCCAGCGAACCACCGCCGTTGTTGCGCAGATCCAGCACCACGCCATCCAGCTTGTCGTTCTTGAAGCCGGCCAGCAGCTTGGCCACGTCGCGGGTGGCCGAAGCGTAATCGGCCGCATTGCGGCGACGGCCTTCGAAGTCCTGGTAGAAGGTCGGCAGCTTGATCACGCCGACCTTGCGTGCCGGCTCGCCGTTGGCGGCCGGAATGGTCATGGTCTCGCCCTTGGCAGCCTGTTCGGCCAGGCGCACCTTCTGGCGGGTCAGCACCAGGGTATGGTGCTTGCCGTCGGCACCTTCAGCGGCCGGAATGAATTCCAGCTTGACCTGGGTGTCCTTGGCGCCACGGATCTTGGCCACGACATCGTCGATGCGCCAGCCGATCACGTCCTCGACCAGGCCGGACTTGCCCTGGCCGACGCCGACGATACGGTCACCCGGCTTCAGCGTGCCGTCCACCGCAGCCGGACCACCGGCGATGATCTCGCGGATTACCACTACGTCGTCCTGGCGCTGCAGCTGCGCACCGATGCCTTCCAGCGACAGCGACATCGCCTGGTTGAAGTTCTCGGCGGTGCGCGGGGTGAAGTAATCGGTGTGCGGATCGACCGCGCTGGTGTACGAATTCATGAAGAACTGGAAGACGTCTTCGCCCTTCAGTTCATTGACCGACTTCTCCAGCGTCGCGTAGCGCTTGTCCAGCGTCTTGCGGATGTCGTCCGGCTTCTTGCCGGCCAGCTTCAGGCGCAGCCAGTCGTTCTTCACCGACTTGCGCCACAGCTCATCCAGTTCGGCGCTGCTGGCCGCCCACGGCACCTTCTTGCGGTCGTATTCGAAGCGCTCGTCGGTGGTGAAGTCCGGCTCCTGCTTGAGCAGCTTGCGCGCATAGGCCACACGTTCGCCGACGCGCTGCTTGTAGACCGCGAACACCTGGAACGCCGGCTCCAGCTCGCCGCCACGGATGGCCGAGGAGATGTTGGCTTCGAACGGCGCGAAGCGCGCCACGTCGGCCTGGGTGAAGTACTGCTTGCCGCCGTCCAGCGTCTCCAGGTAGCGCTTGAACACGTCCTTGGAGGTGGCCTCGTCCAGCGCGCGCGGGCGGTAGGCGTAACGGCTGTCGGACAACAGGCCGTACACCAGCTTGGAGGTGGTCACCTGATCGGCGGTTGCCGCGGCGGGCAATGCCGGCGAGTCGGCCTTGGCCGCCAGCGCCAGCGGCGCAACCAGCGCCAGGGCCATCAGGAATGCGGGGGCTTTGAATTTCATTGACGTGCTCGAAGGCGCCTTGCCAAGGGGGAGACTGCGTGGTGTTCAGACACCACGACAGTGCCGAAAGTTGCCGGGTTTGTCACCCGGCCGCGCTCGGTGGAAAACCAGC
>NZ_JAOCEW010000032.1:0-52597 GCF_029841665.1 Stenotrophomonas sp. GD03819 | reverse complement strand
GGTCACGCGGCACCAGCCGCACCACGGCCGAATCGCTTCGGGGTAGCCCCGCACCTTGCACCAGCGCGGTGCAGCCGCTATCATCAGCGGCCTAGCAGTACCCCTGAAGGTGGCCTCCCCAGCGGGAGTCCAGACCCGGAAGGAGGGCCGCAACCGGCAGGCAATGCGGGTTGCAACCGGAATCCAGTCACCGGAGTCTTTCCGGAAAAAGGGGCCCAGCGGGCCCTTTGTCGTTTCCGGGGCGTCATGTTTTCACGCCGGCCAAGGCCGGCACCCAACCAAGAGATCAAGGCAGGCTGTGAGCGACAAGGCAACCGACATCGCGAATCTGCTCGCCCCGACCGTTGTGTCGCTGGGCCTGGAGCTGCTGGGCGTTGAGTATCTGCCGGCCCCCGGCGGTGCGACCCTGCGCCTTTACATCGACGTGCCGCTGGCTGAACAGCCCGAGCGCATCATCAATGTCGACGACTGCGAGCGGGTCAGCCGCGAAGTGTCGGCGCAGCTGGACGTCGAAGACCCGATCAGCGGCAATTACACGCTGGAAGTGTCCTCGCCGGGCGTGGATCGCCCGCTGTTCAACCTGGAGCAGTTCGCCCGCCACCAGGGTGAATCGGCCAAGGTCACGCTGAAGCTGCCGCAGGACAACCGTCGTCGCCTGCAGGGCCGTATCGAGGCGACCGACGAGGCCGCTGGCACCATCACCTTCATCGTCGACAAGACCGAAGTGGTGGTGTCGGCCGACAACATCGACAAGGCACGGATCATGCCCGACTGGGTGGCGCTGGGGCTGGCCCCGAGCAAGCCGACCGGTCCGGCACCGAAGCGTCCGAAGCCGAACACGAATTCTTCTTCCAACGAGCCGGCGGCAAAGAAGCCGCGCGCGGAGTGAGCCAATGAGCAAGGAACTGTTGCTGGTAGTCGACGCAGTCGCCAACGAGAAGGGCGTGCCGCGTGAAGTGATCTTCGATGCCATCGAGGCCGCCCTGGCCTCGGCAGCGAAGAAGCGCTATCCCGACGAGGAAGTGCTGACCCGCGTGGTCATCGACCACAAGGATGGCAGCTACGAAACCTACCGCCGCTGGGAAGTGGTGGCCGATGACGTGGTCATGGAATCGCCGGATCGCCAGATCCGCCTGATGGACGCGGTCGATGAAGCCGAAGGCGTGGACGTCGGCGACTACATCGAAGAGCAGATCGAGAACCCGGATTTCGGCCGCATCGCTGCCCAGGCCGCCAAGCAGGTCATCGTCCAGCGCGTGCGCGAAGCCGAGCGCCAGCAGGTCGTGGATGCATGGAAGGATCGCGTGGGTGAGCTGATCACCGGTGTGGTCAAGCGCGCCGAGCGCGGCAACATCTACGTCGACCTCGGTGGCAACGCCGAAGGCTTCATCCCGAAGGACAAGGGCATTCCGCGCGACGTGCTGCGCGCCGGCGACCGCGTGCGCGGCTACCTGGCCGAAGTCCGTTCGGAACCGCGTGGCCCGCAGCTGTTCATCAGCCGTGCCGCCCCGGAATTCATGATCGAGCTGTTCAAGCTGGAAGTGCCGGAAGTCGGCCAGGGCCTGGTGGAAATCAAGGCCTGTGCCCGCGATCCGGGCGACCGCGCCAAGATCGCCGTGCTGGCCCACGACCAGCGCACCGATCCGATCGGTGCCTGCATCGGCATGCGCGGTTCGCGCGTGCAGGCCGTGTCCAACGAGCTCAATGGCGAGCGCGTGGACATCGTGCTGTGGAACGACAACCCGGCCAACTTCGTCATCAACGCGATGGCGCCGGCCGAAGTGCAGTCGATCATCGTTGATGAAGACAAGCACTCGATGGACCTGGCTGTCGCTGAAGACCGCCTGGCCCAGGCGATCGGCAAGGGCGGGCAGAACGTGCGCCTGGCCAGCCGCCTGACCGGCTGGCAGCTCAACGTGATGACCCAGGACCAGGTCACCGCCAAGTCGGAAGCCGAGCAGGCGTCGGCCCGCCAGCTGTTCATGGACAAGCTGGAAGTGGACGAAGAGATCGCCGGCATCCTGGTCAGCGAAGGCTTCGGTACCGTCGAGGAAATCGCTTATGTCCCGGTCGGCGAACTGCTGGCCGTGGAAGGTTTCGACGAAGACATCGTCGAAGAGCTGCGCGCTCGTGCCCGCGATGCGCTGCTCAATGAGGCCCTGGCAGTCGAAGAAGGCCTTGAAGACGGCCAGCCGGCGCAGGACCTGCTGTCCCTGAAGGGCATGGACGAAGCCACCGCATATGCGCTGGCCGGCCACGGCGTGCGTACCAGCGAGGACCTGTCCGACCTGGCCGCCGACGAGGTCATGGACTTCGGTATCGAAGGACTGGATCAGGCGCGCGCCGCTGCGCTGATCCTGGCCGCCCGTGCCGAAGAGATCGCCCGACTGGAACGCGGCGAATGAGCCGGCAATGAACAGGGCCCTGAGCCGCTCAGGGCGTAGAATCCGCGCCACCTCCAGATGCGGGGGGGCGCCCACAAGATCATAGGATCCGAATGTCGCAGCAAACCACCATCCGCAAGCTTGCCGAACTGGTCAACACGCCGGTCGAAAAACTGCTGGAACAGCTGGCCGGTGCCGGCATGAAGTTCAGCGGTCCCGACCAGGTCGTGACCAGCTCCGAGAAGGTTAAGCTCCTGGGCTTCCTTCGTCGTTCGCACGGCAAGCCCGAGCAGGCCCCGGAAGAGACCGATCAGTCTGCAAAGAAGATCACGCTCAACCGCCGGAAGCAGCAGGAAGTGACGGTCAATTCCGGTCGCAGCAAGACGACCGTGAATGTCGAGGTGCGCCAGAAGCGCACCTACGTCAAGGATGGTGCGCGCGCCATGACGCCGGACGAAGAGCGCGCCGACATCCTGCGCAAGCTGGAAGAGTCGCGTGCCCGCAACCTCGCCGAACAGCAGGCCTTGGCCGAGAAGGATCGTCTGCGCGACGAAGCCATCGTCCGCGCCCGTGAGGAAGAGATTGCGGCCAAGGAACGCGCAGAGGCCGAGAAGAAGGCTGCCGAAGAGGCTGCGGCTGCCGCCAAGGCTGCCGAGGCACTGGCCGCCACCAAGCCCAAGCGCGCTCCGATCGATGAAACCGCGCCGCGGCCGCCACGCACGCCGGCCGCCGCTCCGGCTGCGCCGCGCAGTGCGCCGCCGCCGCCGCGCAACGACGACCGCAACAACCGCAGCGCGCCGCGCAACGAGCGTGGCCCGGGCGATCGTTTCGCCGGCCAGATGCACCTGTCGGCTGCCGACCGCGCGCGTCGTGGCAACAGCAACAACAGCAACACCCGTGGTCGTCCGGGCGGGCGCAACCAGGCGGGTGGCCGTCGCGACATGCCGCGCGGTGGCAACAATGCCGGTCCGCACGCCTTCGAGCGTCCGACCGCGCCGGTGGTGCGTGAAGTGGCGATCGGCGACACGATCACCGTGGCCGACCTGGCGCAGAAGCTCGCGCTGAAGGGTGGTGAGGTGGTCAAGGCGCTGTTCAAGATGGGCGTGATGGCCACCATCACCCAGTCCATCGACCATGACACCGCCGCGCTGGTGACCGAAGAACTCGGTCACAAGGCAATCCGTGCCAATGACAACGATGCCGAAGACGCACTGCTGGCCTCGACCGGTGAAAACCAGGGCGAAGCCACCCAGCGTCCGCCGGTGGTCACCATCATGGGCCACGTCGACCACGGCAAGACCTCGCTGCTGGATTACATCCGCCGTACCAAGGTCGCCACCGGCGAAGCCGGCGGCATCACCCAGCACATCGGTGCCTACCACGTGGATACGCCGAAGGGCGTGATCAGCTTCCTGGATACCCCGGGCCATGCTGCCTTCACCTCGATGCGTGCCCGCGGCGCCAAGTTGACCGATATCGTGGTGCTGGTCGTGGCCGCCGATGACGGCGTCATGCCGCAGACCAAGGAAGCGATCCAGCACGCCCGTTCGGCGGGTGTGCCGCTGATCGTGGCGATCAACAAGATCGACAAGTCCGACGCCGACCCGATGCGGGTCAAGAACGAACTGCTGTCCGAGCAGGTCGTGGCCGAAGACTTCGGTGGTGATACCCAGATGGTGGAGATCTCGGCCAAGACCGGCCTGGGCATCGACGACCTGCTGGACGCCATCTCGATCCAGGCCGAGCTGCTGGAGCTGAAGGCCGTCGACGAAGGCCGCGCCTCGGGCGTGGTGATCGAATCGTCGCTGGACAAGGGCCGCGGCCCGGTCGCGACCGTGCTGGTGCAGCAGGGCCGCCTGAAGAAGGGCGACTACCTGGTGTGCGGCATCCAGTACGGCCGCGTGCGTGCGCTGTTCGACGAAACCGGCAAGCAGCCGGAGTTCGCCGGCCCGTCCATCCCGGTGCAGGTCCTGGGCCTGTCCGGCGTGCCGGAAGCCGGTGACGACTTCGTGGTCGTCGAGGATGAGCGCCTGGCCAAGGACGTTGCCCAGCAGCGTGAGACCAAGCGCCGTGAATCGCGCCTGGTGGCCACCGCTGGCAGCCGCATGGAAGACATCATGGCGACCCTGGGCAAGGGCGAGGGCCAGCAGGTCCTCAACCTGGTCATCAAGGCCGACGTGCAGGGTTCGGTGCAGGCCTTGAGCCAGGCACTGGTCGCGCTGTCCAACGACGACATCCGCATCAACGTGATCCACTCCGGCGTGGGCGGCATCACCGAATCGGACGCCAACTCGGCGGCTGCTTCGAAGGCCACCGTCATCGGCTTCAACGTGCGTGCGGATGCTTCGGCCCGTCGCATCATCGAATCCAACGGCGTCGACTTGCGTTACTTCTCGATCATCTATGACGTGATCGATCAGGTGAAGCAGGTGGCTTCCGGCCTGCTGGGCGTGGAGATCCGCGAAGAGATCATCGGTATCGCCGAGGTCCGCGACGTGTTCCGCAGTTCCAAGCTGGGCGCCGTCGCCGGTTCGATGGTCATCGAGGGCGTGGTCAAGCGCAACAAGCCGATCCGCGTGCTGCGCGACAGCGTGGTGATCTTCGAAGGCGAACTGGAATCGCTGCGCCGCTTCAAGGAAAACGTCGAGGAAGTCCGCAACGGTACCGAATGCGGTATCGCGGTGAAGGCCTACAACGACGTCAAGCCGGGTGACCAGATCGAGTGCTTCGAGCGTATCGAAGTGCCGCGCACCCTGTAATGCTGCAAGGTGGCCCGACCAACGGTCGGGCCCTACCATGTACCTGTAGCGCGCGACCGTTGGTCGGGCGACAACTGAACCAAGAGCTCCTCGTGCCCAAGACTTTCCATCGAACCGACCGTGTCTCCGCCCAGCTGCGCCGTGAACTCGGCACCCTGGTGCACAACGCCGTGCGCGAGCACGGGTTGCCCTCGGTGAGCGTGTCCGACGTGGAAATCACCCGCGACATGGCCCATGCCAAGGTGTTCGTCACCGCGCTGATGCCGGAACGTTCGGCTGAAGCCGTGGCCGGCCTGAAGGAGCTGGGCTACCGCCTGCGCATGGACCTGGCCCGCGCGATGAAGCTGCGCCACGTGCCGGAGCTGCATTTCCACTACGACGACTCGGTCGACCGTGGTGAGCACATCGACAACATCCTGCGCGACCTGCCCGATACGCTGGCCGCGGAGAAGCGTCGCGAGAGCGACGAAGAATAAGCCAGCGCCGGGCCCATGCCCGGCGTCTTTTCATTCCGGCAACGCGACGCCTGTGCGGGCCGCGTTGCGGCAGCCGGGCATGGCTCGGCTCTACAACGTCCTGTCATGACCCGAATTCAGTTCCGCCGCCTGGATGGCATCCTGCTGCTCGACAAGTCGACCGGCATGAGTTCCAACGCCGCCCTGCAGGTGGCTCGTCGCCTGTTCCGTGCCGAAAAGGGCGGCCATACCGGCAGTCTCGACCCGCTGGCCACCGGCCTGTTGCCGCTGTGCTTCGGCGAGGCGACCAAGATTGCCGGCCTGCTGCTCGGCTCGGCCAAGGCCTACGACGCCGAGATCATGCTGGGCCAGACCACCGACACCGACGATGCCGAAGGCCAGGTGCTGCTGCAGCGCCCGGTGCCTTCGATCAGTGCCGAGACCCTGCAGGCGGCGCTGGCGCCGCTGACCGGCAGCATCCGCCAGCGCGCCCCGATCTATTCGGCGCTGAAGCAGGGCGGGGAGCCGCTGTATGTGAAGGCCCGCCGCGGTGACGTCATTGAAGCGCCGGAGCGCGAGGTGCAGGTGCACGCCATCGAGGTGCTCGAGCAGCAGCCGGAGCGGTTGCGGCTGCGTGTGACCTGCGGCTCGGGCACCTATATCCGCAGCCTGGCCCGCGATCTGGGCGAGGCGCTGGGCTGTGGCGCGCATATCAGTGCGCTGCGCCGGCTCTGGGTCGAGCCGTTCCGTGAACCGGCGATGGTCACGCTGGATCAGCTGCGGGCGATGGTCGAGGCGGGTGACGAGGCGGGCATGGACGCGCTGCTGCTGCCGCTGGCGGCCGGCCTGGCTGAATACCCGCGGGTTGACCTCGATGCCGACCAGGCCCACCGCTTCTGCGTCGGCCAGCGCCAGCGCGATCTGTCGTGGCCCCGTGGTCTGGTGGCCGTGTTCGGTCCGGACGATGCTGTCCAGGGGTTGGGGCAGGTCGATGACAGTGGCCTGCTGGCTCCGCAGCGTCGTTTCAACCTCTGACCGGGCCCGGACGGTTCAGCCCCGGACCTTGTTCCGAGGCCCCCCGACCGTTACAATTTCGCGGCCGTTTTCCGGCAGCCTGCCTCGCGCAGGTTTCATCCTCGTAGTCCACGGCGAGCCTGGCGGTGCGCGAAGCGCGTTCCTGCCGGCCACGCATCACAGAGAAAAAAGAAATGTCGATCGACACCCAGAAGGTCATTGAAGACAACAAGCGCAGCTCGGCTGACACCGGCTCCCCGGAAGTCCAGGTTGCACTGCTGACCGCCCGCATCGAACTGCTGACCGGCCACTTCAAGACCCACAAGAAGGACCACCACAGCCGCCGCGGCCTGCTGCAGATGGTCAACCGCCGTCGCAGCCTGCTCGACTACCTGAAGAAGAAGGACGTCGAGCGTTACAAGGCCCTGATCGAAAAGCTTGGCCTGCGTCGCTAAGCAACGAATCCCCCGCGGCGCAGCGATGCGCCGCGGTTTTGTTTTGTAGCACCGCAATCCCCGATTCAGGCCGGAACGATCCGGCCACCCGCTGGCGGCAAGGGTCGCCGACGGTCCAAATTCGCAGACAGCATCCCCAAGGACACCCTCCGTGGCAAAAATCACCAAAACCTTCCAGTACGGCAAGCACACCGTCACGCTCGAGACCGGCGAAGTCGCCCGTCAGGCCAGCGGTGCCGTCATCGTCAAGATGGACGACACCGTACTGCTGGTCACCGCCGTCGCCGCCAAGAGCGCGCGCGAAGGCCAGGACTTCTTCCCGCTGACCGTCGATTATCAGGAAAAGTTCTACGCCGGCGGCCGTATCCCGGGTGGTTTCTTCAAGCGTGAAGGCCGTGCGACCGAGAAGGAAACCCTGATCTCGCGTCTGATCGACCGTCCGATCCGCCCGCTGTTCCCCGAAGACTACAAGAACGAAGTGCAGATCATCGCCACGGTCATGTCGCTGAACCCGGACGTGGACGGTGACATCCCGGCCCTGATCGGCGCCTCGGCTGCCCTGGCCCTGGCCGGCACCCCGTTCATGGGTCCGATCGGCGCTGCCAAGGTCGGTTACAAGAACGGCGAGTACATCCTGAACCCGACCGTCAGCGAACTGGCTGACTCGCAGCTGGAACTGGTCGTCGCCGGCACCTCCAACGCCGTGCTGATGGTTGAATCCGAAGCCGCGCTGCTGTCCGAAGAAGTGATGCTGGGCGCCGTGACCTTCGGTCACCGCGAGATGCAGAAGGTCATCAACGCGATCAACGAGCTGACCGTCGAAGCCGGTACCAAGCCGTCGACCTGGGAAGCCCCGGCCAAGAACGACGCGCTGATCGCCGCCCTGAAGGAAGCCATCGGCCCGCGCCTGGGCGAAGCCTTCCAGGTGCGCGACAAGCTGCAGCGCCGCGACGCCATCTCGGCAATCAAGAAGGACGTGGTCGAAGCCCTGGCAGGCCGCGTGGCCGCAGAAGGCTGGAACCCGGCCGAGCTGTCGAAGGAATTCGGCGAGCTGGAATACCGCACCATGCGTGACTCGGTGCTGGACACCAAGGTGCGCATCGACGGCCGTGCGCTGGACACCGTCCGCCCGATCACCGTGAAGACCGGCGTGCTGCCGCGTACCCACGGCTCCTCGCTGTTCACCCGCGGCGAAACCCAGGCCATTGTGACCATCACCCTGGGCACCGCCCGTGACGGCCAGGTCATCGACGCCGTTGCCGGTGAGTACAAGGAAAACTTCCTGTTCCACTACAACTTCCCTCCGTTCTCGGTGGGTGAGTGCGGCCGTATGATGGGCCCGAAGCGCCGCGAAATCGGCCACGGTCGCCTGGCCAAGCGCGGCGTGCTGGCTGTCATGCCGTCGCTGGAAGCCTTCCCGTACACCATCCGCGTCGTCTCGGAAATCACCGAGTCGAACGGTTCCTCGTCGATGGCCTCGGTCTGCGGTTCCTCGCTGGCCCTGATGGACGCCGGCGTGCCGGTGAAGGCACCGGTTGCCGGTATCGCCATGGGTCTGGTCAAGGAAGGCGAGCGCTTCGTCGTCCTGTCCGACATCCTGGGTGACGAAGATCACCTGGGCGACATGGACTTCAAGGTGGCCGGTACCGCTGAGGGCATCTCCGCCCTGCAGATGGACATCAAGATCGAAGGCATCACCGAAGAGATCATGAAGCAGGCCCTGCAGCAGGCCAAGGCTGGCCGTCTGCACATCCTGGGCGAAATGGCCCACGGCCTGACCGCTCCGCGTGAAGAGCTGTCGGACTACGCGCCGCGCCTGCTGACCATCAAGATCCACCCGGACAAGATCCGCGAAGTGATCGGCAAGGGTGGTTCGACCATCCAGGCCATCACCAAGGAAACCGGCACCCAGATCGACATCCAGGACGACGGCACCATCGTCATCGCATCGGTCAACGCCATCGCTGCCCAGGCCGCCAAGGCCCGCATCGAGCAGATCACCTCGGACGTCGAGCCGGGCCGCATCTACGAAGGCAAGGTCGCCAAGATCATGGACTTCGGTGCGTTCGTCACGATCCTGCCGGGCAAGGACGGTCTGGTCCACGTGTCGCAGATCTCCAGCGATCGCGTCGAGAAGGTCGGCGACGTGCTGAAGGAAGGCGATGTGGTCAAGGTCAAGGTGCTGGAAGTCGACAAGCAGGGCCGTATCCGCCTGTCGATGAAGGCCGTGGAAGAAGGCGACGCCGTCAGCGCCGAATAATCGGCGGTGGGTGTCAACCTTGCTTGGTTGACACGCTCCTGGAATCGCTGAAATGAAAAAGCGGGCTTCGGCCCGCTTTTTCTTTGCCTCGAAGTTGCGAACAACCGCTCACCCAGGTCGCCGCATGTCCTGCTGCGGTGCATGAGAGGCGCTACGCAGCCATTGTTCTGTCACCGTTGCACGGATCGCGCCTGTCCATCGGACGACATGCCACGACATCGGTCCCACAGCCCCATCGGTTTGCTAACGTGGCGGCGCCTTCGAACCGGGAGATTCCATGTTCCGCCAGACTGTGGCCGTCCTTGCCGGACTGATTGCCGGCGCCCTGCCCATTGCCGCGCACGCTGCGCCCGCACAGCCGCCGATCTTCGGTGCCTACTACCCCGGTGGTTCCGCCGAGCGCTATCCGGTGTCGAGCATTCCGGCCGAGCGCCTGACCCACCTGTTCTACGCGTTCTCGACCATCGAGGACGGGCGCTGCACGATCGGTGCGGAAGCGCCGAAGAATTTCGCCGCACTGGCCGAACTCAAGAAGGCGCATCCGCACCTGCGCACGCTGATTTCGATCGGCGGCTGGGGCGCAGGCGGGTTCTCCGATGCGGCACTGACCGAAACCAGCCGCAAGCGCCTGGTCGACTCATGCATGACGCTGTTCTTCGAGCGCCATGCAGGCAGCTTCGATGGTGTGGACATCGACTGGGAATTCCCGGTCAGTGGTGGGCCGAAGGAACTGGCGCACCGCCCGCAGGATCGCGCCAACCTGACCCGGCTCGCGCAGGCGTTCCGCGTGGCACTTGATGCGCGCGGTCGCAAGGCGGGGCAGCCGATGCTGCTGACCGCCGCGCTGGCCGCCGGTCGCCTGCAGACGGATGGCCCCTACGATCCGGCGGCGAGCTACGACCTGCCGGCGCTGGCCAAGGTGTTCGATTTCATCAACCTGATGAGCTACGACATGGGCACCGGCTTCTCGGCGGTGTCGACCTTCAACGCACCGCTGCTTGAGGTGGCGGCCGATCCACTGGCGCCGGAGCTGCGCCGTTGGAACAACGTGGCCGGTGCCGTGCAGTTTTACCGCGACCACGGCGTACCGGCCCACAAGCTGGTGCTGGGCGTGCCGTTCTACGGGCGCGGCTTCAAGGTTACAGGTGATGCCCCGGATGGGTTGTACCAGCCCTACAGCGCACCGGCCGATGCAGGCGACTGGCGGGTGATCAAGGCGCGCTATCTCGACCAGCCGGGCTGGACGAAGCACTGGCAGCCGCAGGCGCAGAGCCCGTGGCTGTACAACGCCGAACAGAAGGTCTTCATCAGCTATGAAGACCCGCGCTCGATCGGGCTGCGTGCGCAGTTCGCCCGCGAGCAGGGCCTGGCCGGTGTATTCATGTGGGAGCTGACCGGCGACGACGAGCAGGCCAGCCTGCTCAACGCCATGCTGGGCCCCTGGCAGAAGGCGCGCATCGGCGATTGAGCTGCATCAGGCGATGCCCGGCGCAATGCCGCAACGCCATCGGCCCAACCCCGCACAGCATGTCCACGCCCGCAGCGTTACGCTGCGGGCATGATCCATCTCGAACGCCTGGACCATCTGGTCCTCACCGTCGCCGACATCGACCGCAGCTGTGATTTCTACCAGCGCGTGCTCGGCATGCAGGTCGTGCGCTTCGGCGCGGGACGTACCGCGCTGCAGTTCGGCCAGCAGAAGATCAATCTGCATCCGGCCAGTGCCCCGCTGCAGCCGCATGCGTTACGACCCACGCCGGGCAGTGCCGACCTGTGCCTGGTCACGCTTACGGCGACAATCGATGTGCTGGCACACCTGCAGGCGCAGGCCGTCGCGGTGGAGGAGGGGCCGGTGGCCCGCACCGGCGCACTGGGTCCAATCGAATCGGTGTACTTCCGCGACCCGGATGGCAACCTGATCGAAGTCAGCCGCTACCTGGACCCAGCGCACCTGCTCCGGTAGCGCCGGGCCATGCCCGGCGAAGGCTCAGTTGGCCCAGACGCTGTTCGGATCGCCGTTGCGGGCGCGGCGTTGACTGGCCACTGCCAGGCGGGCGAAGCCGAAGGCCATGGCCAGCGCGATGGCATCGACCCAGAACAGCGGCCAGTGGCCACGCGCGGCCGCACGCCACAGCCAGTCACCATTGAGTGCGCCGTGCAGGATCGGCACCAGCGCGGTACTGATTGCCGCCGCCCACAGCAGCTCGCGTGCGGCCTGTGCCGGGCGGCGCAGCGCGGCCCACAGCGCACAGGCCGCCCAGCTGCCGAAGCAGGCCCAGCGGATGCCGTGGTCGACCGCCGCCGGCGCCAGCCGTTCCAGCACCAGCGCGGTGAGGAACGCGACCGAGATCGCCACGCACAGGCCGATGCACACGCCGACCGTGGCCCGTGCCATGTTCACTCCGGCGCGCGGCTGCTGCGGCTGGCGACGCTTGCGCCGCGACTCGATCCACAGCAGGTTGCCCGAGTAGAACAGGAACGCACCGCCCAGGCCGAGCAGGAAGTACAGCCAGACCACCACCCCGTTGCCGAACTCGCCGAAGTGCAGCGCATAGGCGGCGCTGAGCGTGGCGTGGTTGGCGTCGCGCTGGCCTGGCAGCTGGGTGGCCAGTACCTGGCCGGTGGCGACATCCAGCGCCACGGCGCCGAGCGGGCCGAGGGTGCCGGTGGATTCGCCGGTGATCTCGATGGTGGCGTTGGTGTCGCCTGCGTTGGCCAGCTTCAGGTAGGCCGGCTCGAAGCTGGTCACGCTCTGTGCGCGCGCCACCTCCAGCGCCCGCGCCTGCAGCACGCGCAGGCTGCCCGGCGGCGAGGGGATGCCGGTCGCTTCACGCACCGGTGCGGTGTCCATCGCTGTTGGCACGGCCTGCAGGGCCTTGCCGTCGAAGATCAGGGGGTTGAGCAGGGCCATCTGCACGAACACCAGGCAGAGCAGGGCGCCGGTCACCGCGAACATCAGGTGGAAGGGCAGGCTCAGTACGCCGATCACGTTGTGCGCGTCCTGCCACAGCTGTTTCAGGTTGCGCCCCGGACGCAGCGCGAACAGGTCGCCGAGCAGCTTCGGCAGATGGATCACCAGGCCGCTGAGCAGCGCCATGCCGTACAGCAGGCTGACAATGCCCATCACGTAGATGCCGGCCACGGGCAGGCCCAGGCTGTAGTGCAGCTCGTTGACCAGCTCGGCCAGCCCGGTCTGCGGCGGCGTCGGGCTGCCGCCAATCTGCCCCGGCCAGGCATAACGCCAGCTGCCATCATCGGCCTGCCAGTACGCAAGTGGCTGCGGGTGGTCGGCGCCGGGGAAGGTCATGCCGACGTGGCGGCGGGCTTCCGGGTGTGTCGCCAGTACGTCTTCCAGCAGGTACTGCGCATCGTCCAGCCCGGCTGGCAGTGCGGTGGCCGCGCCCGGGGTCTGCCACAGCGGCAGGTCGTGATGGAACAGGGTCAGCGCACCGGCGTAGAAGGCCACGAACAGGCCGAACCCGGCGACCAGGCCGACCCAGGTGTGCAGGGTGGTGAACGTGCGCAGCGTCTGCGAACTGAACTTCATGGGAGAGGTCTCATTGCACCGCGCCGGTCAGGCGCAGCAGCCCGAGCACGGCGAAGCCGGCGGCGGTGCTGCCGCCCAGCACGAGCCAGGCACGCAGCGCGCTGCGGAAACTGAACGCCCACAGGGCGGCCAGCATCCACAGCGGGATGAAAGCGATCAGGGTCGGCACCAGCGCCCGCTGCCAGGGGCCGGGCGGCAGCCATGCCAGCAGGCCGGTCGCGGCCGCGGCCAGGAAGAAGCCGGCGACGATGCCGGCGAAGGCGCGCGGCCACATCAGGGCGACTCCGTGCCCGGGCGATGCCAGGCAGCCAGTGCCGGCAGCAGCATCGCCGCCAGCATCCAGGTGCACAGCATGGCCACCAGGCCGGCGGCAAAGCCGAGCTCGGCCATCCACAGCCACAGCGCGGCGGCGGCCGCGACCAGGCCGATCTGGCGGCCCAGGCGGCCGGCCCGACGCAGGCGCGGCCAGCGGCAGTGCGGCGAGGCGGCATAGAAGGCCAGCGCGGAGAACATCGCCGCCAGCATGCCCAGGCTGCAGAAGCCCAGGGTGGAAAGGCCGACGGTGATCATTGCGGGCGGCCGCCGTGGCAGCGGGCCAGCGAACGCGGGGCACGGGCGGGGCCGGCGGGAGCCGGTCGGAGCGGGTGGCGCATCACGAGGTCCTGGGGGGAAGCGGGCAGGCTGGCACGGGGCGGGCTGCGCGGACATGGTAATCATTGCGTTTTCACGCCGCCAGCGAGGGCCATTCAGCGTACCGTACGGTAGCCCTTGGGCTTTCCGGTGCGCTGGTTTAAGATCATCACACTCCCTGACTGGAACAAGGTGGCCCGCGCCCAGCGCCGGCCGAGCGTGCGACATGAGCACTACCACCGCCCACTGTTGACCTGCCCCCGAAGGCCCTGTGTCCCTGGCGCCCTCGTGGCGCTTTTTTATTGCCCGGGCGCCGCCCCCGGGAGCGCTTTCCAGCCCGCCCAGCGGGCCCCGCACGAAGCCACTCCGATGATCAACATTACCCTCCCCGACGGCAGCCGCCGCGAGTTTGAAAACCCCGTCAGCGTCATGGACGTCGCCCAGTCGATCGGTGCCGGCCTGGCCAAGGCCACCATCGCCGGTGCCGTGGATGGCGTGCTGGTCGATGCCAGCGACGTCATCGACCACGATGCCAGCCTGCGCATCATCACCGCCAAGGACGAGGAGGGCGTGGAGATCATCCGCCACTCCTGCGCCCACCTGGTCGGCCACGCGGTCAAGCAGCTGTACCCGGATGTGAAGATGGTGATCGGCCCGGTGATCGCCGAGGGCTTCTACTACGACATCTACTCCGAGCGCCCGTTCACCCCGGACGACATGGCCGCGATCGAGAAGCGCATGGGTGAACTGATCGCCCAGGACTACGACGTCATCAAGAAGATGACGCCGCGCGCCGAAGTGATCGAGATCTTCAAGGCCCGTGGTGAGGACTACAAGCTGCGCCTGATCGAGGACATGTCCGACGACATCCAGGCGATGGGCATGTACTACCATCAGGAATACGTGGACATGTGCCGCGGCCCGCACGTGCCGAACACGCGCTTCCTGAAGGCCTTCAAGCTGACCCGCATCTCCGGCGCCTACTGGCGTGGCGACGCGCAGAACGAACAGCTGCAGCGCATCTACGGCACCGCCTGGGCGGACAAGAAGCAGCTTGAGGCGTACATCAAGCGCATCGAGGAAGCCGAGATGCGCGACCACCGCCGCATCGGCAAGCAGCAGGACCTGTTCCACCTGCAGGAAGAAGCGCCGGGCCTGGTGTTCTGGCACCCGAAGGGCTGGGCGCTGTGGCAGGTGGTCGAGCAGTACATGCGCAAGGTCTACCGCAACAGCGGCTACGGCGAAGTGCGCTGCCCGCAGATCCTGGACGTGAGCCTGTGGAAGAAGTCCGGCCACTGGGACAACTACCAGGACAACATGTTCTTCACCGAATCGGAGAAGCGCACCTACGCGGTCAAGCCGATGAACTGCCCGGGCCACATCCAGGTGTTCAACCAGGGCCTGCACAGTTACCGCGACCTGCCGATCCGCTACGGTGAGTTCGGTTCCTGCCACCGCAACGAGCCGTCCGGCGCGCTGCACGGCATCCTGCGCGTGCGTGGCTTCACCCAGGACGACGGCCACGTGTTCTGCACGGAAAACCAGATCGAGTCGGAAGTGACGGCCTTCCATCAGCAGGCGCTGGCGGTCTACCAGCACTTCGGCTTCGACGACATCCAGATCAAGATCGCCCTGCGCCCGGAATCGCGCCTGGGTGACGATGCGACCTGGGACAAAGCGGAGGGCGCGCTGCGCTCGGCGCTGACCGCCTGTGGCGTGGAATGGCAGGAGCTGCCGGGCGAGGGTGCCTTCTATGGCCCGAAGATCGAGTACCACCTGAAGGACGCCATCGGCCGTACCTGGCAGCTGGGCACCATGCAGGTCGACTTCATGATGCCGGGCCGCCTGGGCGCCGAGTACGTGGACGAGAACAGCCAGAAGAAGCACCCGGTCATGCTGCACCGGGCCATCGTCGGCTCGATGGAGCGCTTCCTGGGCATCCTGATCGAGCACCATGCCGGCCAGTTCCCGGCCTGGCTGGCCCCGACCCAGGTGGTGGTGGCCAACATCACCGACGCCCAGGCCGACTACGTCTCGGGCGTGACCAAAACCCTTGCGGAGCAAGGCTTCCGCGTCAGCTCGGATTTGCGTAACGAGAAGATCGGCTATAAAATCCGCGAGCATACGTTGCAGCGCGTGCCCTACCTGCTGGTCATTGGTGACCGCGAGAAGGAAAATGGGGCTGTGGCGGTGCGTACGCGTTCTGGCGAAGATCTGGGCAGCATGAGCCTGCAGGCCTTCATCGAGCGGCTCCACGCCGAGGGCGCGTAAGCAAAGGTCCGGTCCGGGCGCACAGGCACCCGGACCGGTTCGATACCCTTGGGAGAACGTAATATCAGCACCCCTGACAACAAACAGAACCGCAAGAATCAGGAAATCCGTGTGCCGCGCGTCCGCGTGATCGGCAGTGACGGAGAAATGATCGGCGTGTTGTCGCGCGACGAAGCGCTGTCCATGGCCGAAGATGAAGGCCTGGACCTGGTCGAAATCCAGCCGCAGGCCGATCCGCCGGTCTGCAAGATCATGGACTTCGGCAAGTTCAAGTTCGAAGCGCAGAAGAAGGCCAGCGAGGCCAAGAAGAAGACCAAACAGGTCGAGATCAAGGAAGTGAAGTTCCGTCCGGTCACGGACGAGGGCGACTACCAGATCAAGCTGCGCAAGATGCGCGGGTTCCTTGAGGATGGTGACAAGATCAAGGTCAACATCCGCTTCCGTGGCCGTGAAATGAGCCACCAGGAACTGGGCCGCGAAATGGCCAACCGGATCGAGACCGATCTGGGCGAGGACATCGTCATTGAATCCCGTCCGCGCCTGGAAGGGCGTCAGATGGTCATGATGATCGCGCCGAAGAAGAAGACCTGAGGCCTGACGGGCCGCCCTCCGGGGCGCCTGGCTGAACGGTTCAGGGTGAAGGGGCGCCATCGGCGCCCCTTCGCTTTTGCGGCATGCCGGTGAATTGCCGTGAAAGGGTTGCAGGGGCTGGTGGCAGGGCGGTTTTGCCTGTATCATGCCCGGCTCGACCCACCCAGGACGGGTCGTACGCCGATCATGGCAGGACGGAAAGAGCGGCCCAGGCCGCCGCCAGATCAGTCAGAAACCAGGGTCATATCCCATCAAGGACATTGCAATGCCCAAGATCAAGACCAACCGGGCAGCGGCCAAGCGTTTCCGCAAGACCGCCTCGGGCAAGTACAAGTGCGGCCACGCCAACCGTAGCCACATCCTCACGAAGAAAGCGACCAAGCGTAAGCGTAATCTGCGTCAGACGGGCCATGTCCGTGCAGAAGACGCAGGCCGTCTGGACCGCATGCTCCCTTACCTCTGAGGAACTGAAAAATGGCACGAGTTAAGCGTGGCGTACAGGCGCATCGCCGCCACAAGAAGATTCTGGATCTCGCCAAGGGCTATTACAACGCCCGTCGCAAGGTCTTCCGCGTCGCCAAGCAGGCGGTCATCAAGGCTCAGCAGTACGCCTACATCGGCCGTAAGCAGAAGAAGCGCAACTTCCGTTCGCTGTGGATCACCCGTATCAATGCGGCTGCCCGCATCAACGGCCTGAGCTACAGCCGCTTCATGAACGGTCTGCTGAAGGCCGGCATCACCCTGGATCGCAAGGTCCTGGCTGACATCGCCGTGCACGACGCAGCCGGTTTTGCTGCGCTGGCCGAAAAGGCCAAGGGCGCGCTGGCGGCATAAGTCCTTCCCGATGCCGTAACCGTTCACTCGGAACGGTGTCAGGTCAAGGCAATGCATGGGGAAGGGCGCAAGTCCTTCCCCATTCTTTTTTGGGTCCCGGCGAGGCCACGATGGCAGCGCGGGGACGGCGGTGGCGACAGGGGTCGGCCCTTCGCGCATCGCGATGGCAGATCGACTGGAGTTCCGGCCCCCCATGAGCGACATCCAATCCCTCACCACCCAGGCGCTGGCCGATGTGGCCGCCGCACAGAGCCCCGACGTGCTGGAACAGCTGCGCGTGGCCCTGCTTGGCAAGAGTGGCAGCATCACCTCGCAGCTCAAGCAGCTCGGCGCGCTGCCGGCCGACGAGCGCAAGGCCGCCGGTGAAGCGATCAACCAGGCCCGTGACGCGCTGACCCGCGCGCTGGGTGAGCGCAAGGCGCTGCTGGAAGACGCGGCACTGGATGCGCGCCTGGCCGCCGAAGCCATCGACATCACCCTGCCGGGTCGCAACGGCGACCGTGCCGGCCTGCACCCGATCACCCGCACCCTGGAGCGCATCACCGGCATCTTCGGTCGGCTGGGCTACGAGCTGTCGGAAGGGCCGGAGATCGAGGATGACTGGCACAACTTCGAGGCGCTGAACTTCCCGCCGCACCACCCGGCGCGCGCCATGCACGACACCTTCTACTTCGGCGACGGACGCCTGCTGCGCACGCATACCTCCGGTGTGCAGGTGCGCTACATGGGCGACCACGCGCCGCCGCTGCGCATGATCGCCGCCGGCAAGGTGTACCGCAGCGACAGCGACCAGACCCACTCGCCGATGTTCCACCAGGTCGAAGGCCTGCTGGTGGACGAGCATTCGACCTTCGCCGACCTGAAGGGCACGCTGGCCGAGTTCGTGCGCGCGTTCTTCGAGCGCGACTTCGAGATGCGTTTCCGTCCCAGCTACTTCCCGTTCGTTGAACCGGGTGCGGAAGTGGACATCGCCTGGCAGCAGCCCGATGGCAGCACCCGCTGGCTGGAAGTGCTCGGCTGCGGCATGGTCCATCCGAACGTGCTGCGCAATGTCGGCATCGATCCGGAGCGCTACACCGGCTTTGCCTTCGGCATGGGCGTGGAGCGTTTCGCGATGCTGCGCTACGGCGTCAACGACCTGCGCGCGTTCTTCGAGAACGACGTGCGGTTCCTGAAGCAGTTCGCGTAAGCCGCAACCGTGTAGAGCCGAGCCATGCTCGGCTGCTTTTCTGCATGGACGCCTCCTTGCGCATGCGCTGGGCGACCACAAAAACCGCAACGGGAGGCACACCTCCCACCAGGGTGACACCATGAAATTCTCCGAAAACTGGCTGCGCAGCCACGTCCCGACCTCCGCCTCGCGCGATGAGCTCAGCGCGGTGCTGACCGCCATCGGCCTGGAAGTGGAAGAGGTGACCGCGCTTGGCAAAGGCCTCGAGCACGTGGTCGTGGCGCGCATCGTCGAAGCGGTGCGCCATCCCGAAGCCGATCGCCTGCAGGTGTGCAAGGTCGATGCCGGGCAGGGCGAGCTGCTGCAGATCGTGTGCGGCGCGCCGAACGCGCGCCCGGGCCTGGTCGCGCCGCTGGCGATGGTCGGCGCGCAGATCGGCGAGCTGAAGATCAAGCCGGCCAAGCTGCGCGGCGTCGAGTCCAACGGCATGCTGTGCTCGGCCAAGGAGCTGGGCCTGGACAACGATGCCTCCGGCCTGCTGGAACTGCCGGACGACGCACCGGTCGGCCAGTCCCTGGTCGAGTATCTGGGGCTGCCGGACGCCAGCATCGAGATCAAGCTGACCCCGAACCGTGCCGACTGCTTCAGCCTGCGCGGCATCGCCTACGACGTCGCCGCCGCCACCCGCAGTGAAGTGCTGGACTTCGCGGCCGACGCCATTGCGCCGGTCGGCAGCCGCGAACTGTCGATCCAGCTCGACGCCGGCGCCGAAGCACCGCGTTACCTGGGCCGCGTCATCGAAGGCGTCAACGCCGCTGCCAAGACCCCGCTGTGGATGGCTGAGCGCCTGCGCCGCAGCGGTGTGCGTCCGGTCTCGCTGCTGGTCGACATCACCCAGTACGTGATGCTGGAGCTGGGCCAGCCGATGCATGCCTACGACCTCGGTACCCTGCAGGGCAGCATCGCCGTTCGCCGTTCGCGCGCGGGCGAGAGCCTGAAGCTGCTGGACGGCCGCGATGCCGCACTGGACGACAGCTTCCTGGTGGTTGCCGATGCTGACCGTGCGGTCGGTCTGGCCGGCCTGATGGGCGGCTTCGATACCCGCGTCACCGACGCGACCACCGCCGTGTTCCTGGAAGCTGCGCACTTCGCGCCGGCCGCGATCATGGGCCGTGGCCGCAAGCTCGGCCTGCACACCGATGCCGGCCACCGCTTCGAGCGTGGCGTCGACCCGGCATTGCCGCGCACCGCCATCGAATACGCCACCCGCCTGGTGCTGGACCTCGCCGGCGGTACCCCGGCGCCGGTCACCGAGGCCGTGCGTGCCGATGACCTGCCGCAGCCGGCGACGATCGTACTGCGCCGTGCTCGCATCAGCCGCGTGCTGGGCATCACCATCGACGACGCCGAAGTCGAGCGCATCCTGCGCGCGCTGGGCATGGACGTGGCTGCGACGGCCGAGGGCTGGCAGGTCGCCGCGCCGAGCCGTCGCTTCGACATCGCCATCGAAGAAGACCTGATCGAAGAACTGGCCCGCATCCACGGTTACGAGCAGATCCCGACCACGCTGCCGGGCGGTGCCTCGCGCGTGGCGATGCCGAGCGAGACCCAGCTGGACGCGCTGAGCGTTCGTCGCCAGCTGATCGCCCGCGACCAGCAGGAAACCGTCAACTTTGCCTTCGTCGACGACGCGCTGCTGACCCAGTGGCAGCTGCGCGATGGCCTGGTACCGCTGGCCAACCCACTGTCGGCCGAACTGGCGGTGATGCGCCCGTCGCTGCTGCCGGGCCTGGTCGCCACGCTGGGTCGCAATGCCGCGCGCCAGTTGGGTCGCGTGCGCCTGTTCGAGCTCGGCCGGGTGTTCACCCAGCAGGCAGGAGATGGCCAGCCGGCGCCGCTGGAAACCCCGCGCGTGGCCGCTGCGGTCTGCGGTGATGCGCAGGCGGTGCAGTGGGGCCTGCCGACCCGCAAGGTCGACTTCCACGATCTGAAGGGCGACCTGGAATCGCTGGCCGCTGCCAGTGGCGCGCAGCTGGAGTTCCGCCCGTCGGCCCGTCCTTACGGCCACCCGGCGCGCTCGGCCGAGGTGTTCCGCGATGGCGTGGCGATGGGCTGGATCGGCCAGGTCCATCCGCGCCTGGTCAAGGCGATGGACATCGAATCCGACGTCTACGCCTTCGAACTGGATCTGGAACCGCTGACCGCCCGCCGCCTGCCGCGTGCCGGCGAGCTGTCGCGCTTCCCAGCGGTGCGTCGCGACCTGGCGTTCCTGGTGCCTGAACAGGTGGCCTGGGCCGATCTGGCGGCGACCGTCCGCCAGGCCGCCGGCCCGCTGCTGCGCGACCTGAACCTGTTCGACCGCTACGTCGGCCAGGGCGTCGAGCCGGGATTCAAGAGTCTCGCTATGGGCTTGATTTTGCAGGACAAGTCGCGCACTCTGACGGACCGCGACGTGGATGCGGTGGTGGCCGAGGCGGTCACTGCCATCGAGCGTGAACACCACGCCCGGATCCGCGGCTGAGCGGGCAGCACTCGGGGGTAGCAGGCAATGGCATTGACCAAGGCGGAGATGGCGGAAAAGCTGTTCGACGAAGTCGGTCTGAACAAGCGGGAAGCCAAGGAATTCGTCGACGCGTTTTTCGATGTGCTGCGTGAAGCATTGGAACAGGGACGTCAGGTGAAGCTGTCGGGCTTCGGTAATTTCGATCTGCGGCGCAAGAACCAGCGCCCGGGTCGCAACCCCAAGACCGGCGAGGAAATTCCGATTTCCGCCCGTACGGTGGTCACCTTCCGTCCGGGCCAGAAGCTCAAGGAGAGGGTGGAAGCTTATGCTGGATCCGGGCAGTAACCGCGAACTACCGCCGATCCCGGCCAAGCGCTACTTCACCATCGGTGAAGTCAGCGAGCTGTGCGACGTCAAGCCGCACGTCCTGCGCTACTGGGAAACCGAGTTTCCCAGCCTTGAGCCGGCCAAGCGCCGAGGCAACCGCCGCTACTACCAGCGCCACGACGTGCTGATGGTGCGGCAGATCCGCAGCCTGCTGTACGAACAGGGCTACACCATCGGTGGCGCACGCCTGCGTCTGGATGGGCCCGATGCCCGCGAGGAATCGGCGCTGAGCAACCAGATCATCAAGCAGGTGCGCATGGAGCTGGAAGAAGTGCTGCAGTTGTTGCGCCGCTGATCCCATTTCCATCGTAATCCGCTATACTTCACGGCCCGCCGCACTGGCGGGCACATCGCAGCATCAGTCGGGGCGTAGCGCAGCCTGGTAGCGCATCTGCCTGGGGGGCAGAGGGTCGTCGGTTCGAATCCGGCCGTCCCGACCACTGTGATGAATCAAGAAGCCTGCGCAGCAATGCGTGGGCTTTTTTGTGCGCGCTGCTGATGCCGATGATCAGTCTTCAGCGAAGCGGTAGATCAGCTCCGGGTCGCCGTCATCCAATCCGTGCACGATGCCGCTGTCGATGAAGCCCGACGCAACGAGCAGGCGCTGCATGCCGATGTTGGAGGCATTGGTCGAGGTGAACAGCTTGCCGCGACCGCGCCGTGCGATCGCGTGTCGCAGCAGTGCGGTACCAATGCCGTGGCCGCGGCGTTCGCGCGCCACCATCAGCATCTCGACGAAGGCCTCGCCGAAGAAGTGGTGATGCATGACCAGGTAGCCGACGACCCTGCCGTCCTGCTCGGCGACATACACGCCGCCGTGTGCCAGCCAGTTGCCAATCTGCATGATCCGCTCTGGATCAATGGCTGCCACGCTGTCGAGCGCGATCAAGGCATCCGCGTCCTGGGGGCTGCCGTTACGCAGGCGCGGAGAACGGGACGTCCGGCTCATCGCGGGCGGAGCTGCAGCAACAGACCGCCACCCGATACAAAACAGGCGAGCAGGACGATGATCGACAGCGGCAGGTGGAATTCATTGCGACCGAGCAGGGCAAACGCCAGGTGGATCAGCGCCGTGCCAATGCCGAGCGCGCCACAAACCAGTGCATAGCCGCGCGCCGTGGATGTACCCAGCAGGGCATGGCGATAACCCCAAAGCACGGCGCCGACTGCGAACAGGTTGAACAGCAGGAAGCCCTGGATGCCGCCGGGCACATGGAACATGGTCCATTCCTGCCAGAACGCAGCGTCGATCTGATGCAGGATCAACGCCAGCAGCGTCGCCAGATACCATCGTTCCATGTCGTGCTCCCTGCCATGCAGGCCATAGTCTATCGACTCCGCCTTGCACGCACGCCTACGCGTTGCAGCCAGCGCGTGGCAGGCAGTCAATACACCCGGAACTCGGCACGGCAGCCGTCGCTGACCCACACGCCGCGACGGTCCCAGCCCCAGTTGCGGTCCTCGATGCAGGTCGTCACCGATTTCTGCTTGACCAGCCGTACCTCGTGACGAACGCGAATCCGACACTCCTTGTCCTTGTTCTCGTAGGACTCGCAGACCAGGCGTTCACCCTCGTTGTCGCGGTCACGGCCGCGGCCACGTCCCGGCCAGCGCCCGTATCCATCGGCGACGAACTCGGCGCGGCAGCCGTCGGTCACCCATAACGTGCGGCGGCTCTGGCCCCAGTTCTGGTTCTCCACGCAGCGGGTGACCGACAGTTGCCTGGCCAGGCGCATCGGGCCCTCGATGGGGCATTGCTCGGTCTTGTTGAACTGGGATTCGCAGCGCAGCGCTGGAATGTGATCAGTGTCGTAGTCCTGGGCGGCCACGGCGGTGGCGGCCAGCAGCAGGACAAGGGCGGCGCCGGTGATCGGCAGCAGCGGGCGAAGGGTCATAGGGAGCCTCGAGCGTGGATTCGGGCGGCAAGAATGACCCAGCACGGGGCCGTCGGAACGCATCGTTCCGGATGTGGCTCAGTAAGGATTTAGTAGTGCGCACGGGCCCATGCAGAGGCTTACATCCCGTATCATCGCTGCACATCCGATCGCATCGGTTTACACCTTCTTACATGTCTTCCACGCCTGTCGGCGCAGCCTGTGGCTGCCGTCACTGGTGTGCGGGCGGCCTGTGGGGGAGGATGCGCGGACCACGACGACCACAGGGGGTTGCGTTGATCAGCAGTACCGTCATTCATCGCTCGGCCGACGCAGGCGGCGCCGAGGTGCGGGTCCTGGACACCACGTTCAAGGGCAAGCATGTGTTCATTGCCTGGGGCCTGCGCGGGCCGGAACTGACCCGCAGCGCGGACCCGGCTGCGACCGTGGCCGCACGCAAGGCGCTGCACGCGGTTGCCGGCCACAGCGAAGGGCCGCGCAGCCCGGAAGTGTTCATCGCCAACCAGTCGGCGGTGGCGATCACGGTCTATCGCCTGCTTACCGAAGCGCGCTCCGGCGATGCCATCTTCTTCCTGTGCGATTCCCAGGCGGTGGTCGAGTGGCTGATCACCGCGCTGGAAGTGCAGGGCGCGGACTGATTCCGCGCTGCACCGAAGGCAGGATCAGGCCAGTGCTGCGTCCACGGCAGCCCGCGCATGCAGGGCAGTGGTATCGAACAACGGCACTGCACTGTCCTCCGGGCGTACCAGCAGCATGATCTCGGTGCAGCCAAGAATGATCGCTTCGGCACCGCGCGCCACCAGTCGCGCGATCACGCCGGCATAGACCTGCCGTGAGTGCTCGCTGACCACGCCGGCAATCAGCTCCTGGTAGATGATGTCGTGCACGCTGCGCCGGTCATCGGCATCGGGCACCAGCACTTCCAGATCGAAGCGATCCTGCAGCCGGCCGCGGTAGAAGTCCTGCTCCATGGTGAAGGCGGTGCCGAGCAGGCCCACCTTGCGTGCGCCTGCCTGCACGATGGCCTGGGCGGTGGGGTCGACGATATGCAGCAGCGGCAGTGGGCAGGCCGCCTCGATGCGGTCGGCCAGCGTGTGCATGGTGTTGGTGCAGACCAGCAGCAGATCGGCACCACCGGCCTGCAGGCGTCGTGCGGCGTCGACCATGTGGTCGCCCAGTGCATCCCAGTCGCCGTCGTGCTGCAGCTGCTTGATCGGGGCGAAGTCCACCGACCACAGCAGCAGCTGCGCGGAGTGCGCGCCACCGAGGCGCTGCCGTACGTCCTCGTTGATGAGCCGGTAGTACTGGGCCGAGCTTTCCCAGCTCATGCCGCCGATCAGGCCAAGGGTCTTCATGCATTGCTCCAGGGAAGAGGCTGTCATTGCAGCACAGCAGATCGGAGGGTTGCATTAAACATTAGTGGACACTAATGTATTGATCATGATCGAGAACGCCCTGTTCAAGGCGCTGGCCGACCCCACCCGCCGCCATATCTTCGAAAAGCTGGCCGAGGGCGGGCAGCATGCCAGCGCGCTGCGCGAGGGCATGGCGATCAGCCAGTCTGCGATGTCCCAGCACCTGGCAGTGCTGCGCGATGCCGGACTGGTGCATGAGCAGCGCCAAGGCCGCTTCGTCCACTACGAGGTCGATCCGCGCGGGCTGGCCCACATCGGCCGCTGGTTGCAGCGCTACCGGGCCTACTGGCCGGCGCGGATGTCCGCACTGCAGAACCTGCTGGAGGAGATGGACTGATGGACGACGTTCTGAACGAAGCGGCTCCCGCCTTGGTGATGGAGCAACGGCTGCCAGCGCCACCGGGACGGGTCTGGCGCGCACTGTGCGATCCAGCGCTGCGTGAGCGCTGGTTGCCTGCAGCCGATCTTGCCGACCCGCAGCCCTGCCTGTGCGAGGAAGGACGGGAGCTGGGGTTCCACTTGCGCGATGCGCAGCCCCCACATCTGCACAGCCTGGTGTGTTTCCAGCTGCGCGCGGATGACAGTGGGGGGACGGTGCTGACCATCGTGCATCGGCTCACCGACCTGCGCACGCCGCTGCCGTTGGCCGCCAACGACGATCATCGCACCATGATGCGCGCGGCCTGAGGTGGCGCCTCAATCCCACCGGACAAGGAGCAGGCACATGCCGGACAGAATGCAGCTGGTACCGATGGTGGTGGAGCGCAGCGAGCGGGGCGAGCGCTCCTATGACATCTACTCGCGGCTCCTGCGCGAGCGCATCATCTTTCTCAACGGCGAAGTCGATGACGCCGTGTCGGCGCTGGTCTGCGCGCAGTTGTTGTTCCTGGAATCGGAAAACCCGGAGAAGCCGATCCATCTGTACATCAACTCGCCGGGTGGGGCGATCTCCAGCGGCCTGGCGATGTACGACACGATGCAATACATCTCGGCCCCGGTGCATACGCTGTGCATGGGCACCGCACGGTCGATGGGTTCGTTCCTGCTGATGGCCGGCGAGCCCGGTCACCGCGCGGCGTTGGCCAATGCCAGCCTGCACGTGCACCAGCCGCTGGGCGGGGTGCAGGGCCAAGCTTCGGACATCTTCATCCACGCCGAGGAGATGCAGCGCACCAAGCAGCGCATCACCCGACTGTATGCGCAGCATTGCGGACGCAGTGTCGAGGACGTCGAGCAGACCTTGGACCGCGATCGTTTCATGAGTGCCGAGCAGGCATGCGAATGGGGCCTGATCGACCAGGTACTGGTACGGCGCGACGCGCTCGCTGCCTGAGCCGGCCTCTGTAACCACCACATCCACGCTGTGCTGTATGTGCCGCGCGCTGCAGGCGCGTTCTATGCTGGTTGCGTCTTCTGAAGTGGATGTGCGCTATGGCCCTGCATACCTGGTGGTGGTTCCTGGCCACGGTGTTTGTTCTGTGTGGCACGCCGGGGCCGAACATGCTGCATATCCTCGGCCGCAGCGTCGGACTCGGCTTCCGCGGCAGTGTGCCGGCGATGGCCGGCTGCCTGCTGGCGATGCTGCTGGTGCTGGCCGCGTCCGCTGCTGGCCTGAGCGCATTGCTTCATTCCTCGCCGATGCTGTTCGAAGTGCTGCGCTATCTGGGTGTGGCCTACCTGGCCTGGCTGGGCCTGAAGGCATGGCGCGATAGTTGCCGTCCCGCGCCTGCGGTGACGGTGGATGCCGCACTGCCGATGACGCCGACGCTTGGTGCCTGGACCGTGTTCCGTGGTGGCCTTCTGGTGGGCCTGAGCAATCCCAAGCTGCTGCTGTTCGCGGCGGCGTTCCTGCCGCAGTTCGTCGATCCGTCACGCGGCCAGGCACTGCAGTACAGCGTGCTGGTGGCCACCTTCGCCGCCTGCGAACTGTTCTGGTACGTGATGTATGCAGCCGGTGGCCATGGCCTGCGCCGCTGGCTGGCCAAGCCGTTTGCACGACGCTGGTTCGAGCGGCTGGTGGGCAGCGTGTTCCTGGCGTTTGCCGTCGCGCTGCTGCGCTTCCGTCCGCGCTGATTCACGCCGCGCACGCGGCCTGTTCACGACTGCCGCATCGGCCACGGCCTAGCCTGATCATCCAGTACGCAGTCCCTGCGGGGAAAGGTTTGACATGATCAAGTGGGCCATCATCTTCGCCATCATCGGCGTCATTGCGGGCGTGCTCGGCTTCGGTGGCATTGCCGGTGCCGCGGTCGGCATCGCCAAGTTCCTGTTCTGGGCCGGCATCATCATCGCCGTGGTGCTGTTCCTGCTCGGCATGACCGTAGCGAAGAAGGTCAGCTAGCGTTGATCGCGCAGCAGCGTGCTCAATGTGCGCTGCTGCGCGAGAACAGATTGATCACCAGTACACCGGCGCAGATCAGGCCGATGCCGATCAACGCGGGTGCATCCAGGCGCTGCTTGAACACTACCAGCCCGATCAGCGAGATCAGCACGATGCCGACGCCGGACCAGATCGCGTAGGCGATGCCGGTCGGAATCGACTTCATGGTCATCGACAACAGGTAGAAGCACAGCCCGTAGCCGACCAGCGCGCCCAGCGTCGGCGCCAGCCGGCTCATGCCGTCGGACGCCTTCAGCAGTGATGTGGCAATCACTTCCAGCACGATGGCGGCAGCAAGGTACAGGTAGGGATTCATTGCGCGCTCCAGCTCACTGCGGGTCGCACAGTTTCAGGGCCTGCTCGGCCATGGCCAATGCGTTGGCACGTTCCTCCTCGTCCAGTGGACGCCCATAGGCCGTGGCCCAGTAGCCATCGGCAGCGCAGCGCGCCGCGTACAGCCGGGGATCGTTGGCTTCGCCGGCGAATTCGGCCAGCATCGCACGCTTCCAGGTGCGCCAATGCGCGAGCAGGGGCGGTTCCATCAGGTTGCCGAGGGTCAGGCCGATGTCGTTGTCCTGCTCCTGCTGCAGCAGATGCTCGAAATTGGCCTGCACATAGGCGCGGCTGAAACGGCCATGGCCTTCGGGATTTTCCTGCAGCAGGGCGCGTACCCGCGCTTCGAACTCGCCGATGAGCGCTCCGACCGCTTCATCCACCAGTGCCTGCTTGCTGCTGAAATGATGGAACAACGCACCCTTGCTGACACCAGCGGCCTGCGCGACGTCCTGCACGGTCAGCGCGGCCAGGCCGTTACGGCCGATCACTTCAATGGTGGCCTGCAGCAGTGACTGGCGCACGCTGTCGGGCGCCTTGCGGCGCGAACGGGAGGGGGATGCAGACATGGTGGGAAGAAACCGACTGGACGGTACGATTGTAGCGCAGGCCCGCTGTGTTGCCGCGCGCTGCCGGCCTGGACCGGCAGCGGAACCGTCATGCGTCGACGCGGGCGAAACGTGGTTGCAGTCCGTGCTCGCCGGGCACCTGCTCGACGAACATGGCGTACGGGCGTACCCAAAGGCCGCCTTCGCCATACAACGCGCGGTACAGCACCATCGGCTGCAGGGTCTCGCTGCTGCGGACGATGTCCAGCACTTCGTACTCGCCGCCCTTGAAGTGGCGGTAGCGGCCCGGGGCCAGGGGGGGGAGCGGACTCAGCTCAGCCATGGTGGGCGCGACTCACTTGCGCGCCGGGCTGGCCGGCTTTGCGCAATAGGCGTTGATGGCTTCGGCGGTGTTGGCCAGGCCCTGTGCCTGCGCCAGTTCCCACGGGCGTTCGCAACGCTGGCTGTGCTCGCACCACTGGTAGCCGGCCGAACCGATGCAGCCATGCGCATCGCGATCACCGCCGACCACCGGCGTGGCTGTCGCTTGGGCGTGCGTGGGTGCCTTGTCGGGGCTGGCGCAGGCGACCAGGACCAGTAGCGCGGGAATCAGAAGAAGGGATTTCATCGGCGGAGCTCCGTGCCTAAAGCAACAGTGTCGGCCGCAGGAAAAACGGCAGCAAGTGCTCAGTGCAGGGCGGCGCGGATCAGTTCCTCGATCAGCACCAGATAGCTGGCCACGAAGTAGAACTTCAGCAACGTCCAACGCTGCTGCGAGAAGAAGGTGCGCATGTGGAAGGGGCCCCTGTTGGTGACGGTAGTGTGAAGCTCTGTCAACTCCGTGACAAGGGTCACGAAAGGGATTCACTAAACGGCCTCAGGGATGTGAGGGCGGGGCGGTCTGACAGTCCGGCGCGGCATTTTCGTACAAATCTGATAGGCCATCCCGGAGGTGCTCGCTAGCCTGATGGTGTACCGGCGCTCAGGGCCTTCCGCTGCCGGCATGCCTTCATTCCGCAGGAGTCTTCCAATGGTCATTACCGTTCAATGCAACGCCCGGCACTGGTCCGTACTGGATCCGCAGGCGCATGACGCCACCCGTTATGCACGGGGCGCCGAGGCTTTCGATGTCGCTGCGGCGCGGGCCCTGGAGCACCACCGCCGTACCGGCCAGCGCAGCACGGTACGGGTCGAGGCGCTCGGCAATTCGGTGGACGCACTCCACGTCGGAAGTTGACACCACCGGCTGAGGCGCAGTCAGCCACGGTTGAGTTGTTTGAATGGGGAAAAAACCGCCGTGGGGCGCCCCCCTGTGCGCCGCGCCACGAATCCTCGATGCTTGCGCCATCGTATTCATCCGGAGATCCCGATGGGCAAGGCACTCACCTGGCGCACCCTGGCCTGCACCCTGCTGCCAATGCTGGCGGCCGCGGGCGGCGCGCAGGCGCAGAGCTATGGTTACGGTTATGACGACGATCGCTACGGCGGTCGTGATGGCGGCGGCATCGTACGCTGCGAATCGATCAAGAACCGCAGCAATGAATGCCGCCTGGAAGGCCGTGCCCGGATGATCCGCCAGTTGTCGGGCTCGCCGTGCGTGGAAGGCGAGACCTGGGGACAATCGCGCTATGGTGTCTGGGTTACCCAGGGCTGTCGTGCCGAGTTCGTTGGCGAGTACCGCCGCGGCGGTGGCTGGGGTGGTGGCCATGGCAACGGCTGGGGCAATGGTGGCAATGGCTGGGGTGGGGGTGAGGTGATCACCTGCCATTCCAACGGTCATCGCCAGGAGTACTGCGATGCGCGCATCCGTCGTGGTGTGCGCCTGGTCCGCCAGGATTCACGCAGCGCCTGCATCGAGGGCCAGACCTGGGGCTGGGACCGCCGTGGCATCTGGGTCAGCGACGGTTGCCGGGCGCAGTTCCAGGTGAATTGAGCACGCGCCTCGAAAATCAGAATAATCTGATACAGCTCACATTTTGAACGTCGTATCTTCTGCGATCAGGGCACCTCTGCGTGCCCCTGATCCGCCGCGATGAAGTCTGCCGTAACCGGCACGCCCATCCCGCCACCGTCGATACGCTGCCTCAAGGAGTGAGCTGCATGTTGATCCGCCTGCAATGCGAGCAACGCCAATGGCGCGTGCTGCACCCGGACCGGCCGGAACCGATCGAGTTCCGCGATGGTGCCCGGGCCTACGATTTCGCTGAAACCCTTGCACGCCTCCACTTCGTCGACACCGGGCAGCGCGCTGCGGTGCGGGTGGAGGCCAGCGGCGCGTTCGTGGAAGCGGTCAGCTACGGCTGAGGGCTGGGGCTCCCTGATCTGTCCCCACGCATGGCGTGGATCGACCCCTGTTCCGCAGTGGATCCACGCCATGCGTGGATCCACCGGGTGGTGACCGGTCTCAGCCTGCCGCGCTGAGCGGCGGGGTCCCGGCAGCCAGCTGCGGCCAGCGCTTGAGTACGGCCGCGCGGATGCCTGCGGCGTCGATGCCGGCTTCGGCCAGCAGGTCCTCGCGGCTGGCGTGGTGCTGGTAGCTGTCGGGCAGGCCCAGGTGCAGGATCGGGCGCAGCACGCCTTCGGCATTGAGCAGCTCACCGACGCCGGAGCCGGCGCCACCGGCCACCACGTTGTCTTCGATCGTCACCAGCCCCTCGTGCTGGGCGGCGACAGCCAGCACCAGCTCGCGGTCCAGCGGCTTGATGAAGCGCATGTTGACCACGCTCAGGCCCAGTTCGCGGCCAACCTGTTCGGCGGCGGCCACGGTGCTGCCGAAGGCGAGCAGGGCGATACGACTGCCCTGCAGGCGCAACTCGCCCTTGCCGATCGGCAGGGTGGACAGGTCGGTGCCGGCAGCCACGCCGGTGCCGGTGCCGCGCGGATAGCGCACGGCGGCTGGGCCCGGGTGCTGCAGGCCGGTGCTGAGCATCTGCCGGCACTCGGCCTCATTGGATGGCGCCATCACCACCATGTTCGGAACGCAGCGCAGGAAGCTCAGGTCGAGGTTGCCGGCATGGGTCGCACCGTCCGGGCCGACCACACCGGCGCGGTCAATGGCGAACAGAACATCCAGGTCCTGGATGGCCACGTCATGTACCAGCTGGTCGTACGCGCGCTGCAGGAAGGTCGAATAGATCGCCACCACCGGCTTGCCCCCCTGGGTCGCCATGCCGGCGGCCAGCGTGACCGCGTGCTGTTCGGCAATCGCCACGTCGAAGTAGCGCTGCGGGAATTCCTTGCTGAAACGCACCAGGCCGGAGCCTTCGCGCATCGCCGGGGTGATGCCGTACAGGCGCGGCTCGGCGGCGGCGGCATCGCACAGCCAGTCGCTGAACACGTCGGTATAGGTGGGCTTCTTGGCGCCAGCCTTGGCCACCAGGCCCTTGTCCGGATCAAACGGACCCACCGCGTGGTAGCCGATCTGATCGCCTTCGGCCGGCTCGTAGCCCTTGCCCTTTGTCGTCATCACGTGCAGCAGCTTCGGGCCCTTGGAGGCGCGCAGCGTCTTCAGCGTGGACAGCAGGGCGGGCATGTCGTGGCCGTCGATCGGGCCGGTGTAGTGGAAACCCATTTCCTCGAACATCGTGGACGGCACGAACATGCCCTTCCAGTGTTCTTCCCAGCGCTTCACGAAGCGCGCCGGGTTGTTCTTCTTGTCGCCGAGGATCTTCTTGCCGCCTTCGCGCAGTGCATTGAGCGTGCGGCTGCCGGTAGCACGGCCGAGCATCTTGGTCAGGCCGCCGACCGCCTCGGAGATCGACATGTTGTTGTCGTTGAGGATCACCAGCAGATTCGGTTCCGGCTCCATGCCGCCGGCGTGCATCAGCGCTTCGAAGGCCATGCCGGCGGTCATCGCACCGTCACCGATCACCGCAACGACCTGGCGGTTGTCGCCTTCGGACTGGCGAGCGATGGCCATGCCGAGCGCGGCCGAGATCGAGGTCGACGAATGGCCGACGCCGAAGGTGTCGTACTCGCTCTCTTCACGCTTCGGGAACGGTGCCACGCCGTCCTTCTGCTTGACGGTGTGGATCTCGTCGCGGCGACCGGTCAGGATCTTGTGTGGGTAGGTCTGGTGACCGACGTCCCAGACCAGCTGGTCCTGCGGGGTCTGGTACAGGTAGTGCAGGGCCACGGTGAGTTCGATCACGCCCAGACCGGCGGCGAAGTGGCCGCCGCTCTTGCCCACCGACTCGATGAGGTAGGCACGCAGTTCGTCGGCGACCGCCCTCAATTCGGATTCGTCGAACGTGCGCAGGTCATCCGGTGTCTGGATGCGCGCGAGGCGGGGATAGCGGGCAGAGTCGATCATCATGTTCGCACTTGTTCTGAACGCCCATTTTCGCCCTCAAACGGGGGTGGGGCAAGCAAACGCCGCCGCCCGTGACAGGACGGTGAGGGTTGCATTTTCGGCGATTCAGGTGCTCAGTTTTGAGCGCTTCGGCAATTGCGCCTTCAGGAAGGCCATCTGGTCGGCCAGGATGTTGCGGTTGGACAGGATCAGATGCTCGATCCAGCTGGGCCGGTAGGGCACCGCCAGCAGTGGCATTCCGGCCTGCTGCGGGGTGCGGTCGCTCTTGCGCGAGTTGCAGTGGAAGCAGGCGGTGACCACGTTTTCCCAGCAGTCCAGGCCGCCCTTGGACAGCGGCATGACGTGGTCGCGGGTGAGCGTGGGGCGGTTGAACTGCTGGCCGCAGTACATGCACAGGTGGGCGTCGCGGGCGAACAGGGCCGGGTTGGTCAGGTTCGGCGTCGGGTCGATCGCGCGGGAGCGGGCGTGGCCGCGCGCGGCGATGATCGGGTGCAGGTCCATCCCGCTCTGCAGGCCGCTGAAGCGGTTTGTGCCGCCGTGGATGTGCAGGCAGGGATCGCCGAGTGTCCAGGCGACGGCTTCGCGGGCGTAGAGGCACGCCGCATCCTGCCAGGTGATCCAGTCCAGTACGCGTCCGTGGGCATCAAGCGAGAGCAGCCGGACCGAACCGGGGCGATGCAGCGTCGTGGCGTTGGGCGATGCTTCGGCGCCCGGAGCAGAAAACGGAGCTCCGGCTTCGATCAGACCCAAGCGTGTAGTGTCTGTCTCCATCGGGAGAACAGCTTATACCTGAATCATTGCGATTTGGGTATCGCCCTGTGGGCGAAACCCAAATCGCAAGATTCAGGTCCGCGCATTCCTCCTATCCCCCGCACCTGTCGGTGCGCCCCCCTTAACAAAGGGGGGCTCTTCTCCAGAGGGATTTCGGTGGTTTTCATCCACGCGTGGCGTGGATCTACGCAGATCGCGGGGAACTGTCAGAGGCGGGGCGGTGTGGGTTGGCAGGACCGTCGGCGCCATGGGCCCGAGGCATGCCTCGGGCGGGTTGGGCAGGACGCCCCAACCCCGGTCTTGCCGTGTGCGCAGGACAGCGCACACGAGCAAGGCGCCATCGAGCCCCCAAGGGTGAGGGTGCTTTGCTTGCGAAGCACTGCTTCGCAAGCGCCCGAACGCACAGCCGCCAGCGGCTGGGCCGGACCGCGGAGCGGGGTTTACGGCGTGTCCTGCCAGCCCACACCGCCCCGCCATCCACCGGGATCCAGCTGTTGCTTTTGCGGTTGCCGGCCAGCGGCCGGCACTACCGCGGCAGCCCGGCTCAGGCGCCGAAGCGCTCGTCGTCCATCGCCATCAGCGGGGCGGCGCCGGCCTGGATGGCGGCGGCATGGCCGAGCGTGCGCGGCAGCACGCGGGCGAAGTAGAACCGCGCGGTCTCGCGCTTGCCCTGGGCGAAGGCGGCGCCATGCGCGCTGGCATCGGCGGCGGCCACGCTGCGGGCCCACCAGTAGGCCAGAACCACGTACCCCGAATAGAACAGGTAGTCGTAGCTGGCCGCACCCAGTTCGTCCGGGTTGGCGGCCGCGCGCTGCAGCACGTCCAGGGTCAGCTTGCCCCATTCGGTGGCCTTTGCGCGCAGCGGGCCGATGAACTCGGCCAGCGCTTCGTTGCCCTCGTGTTCCTTGGCGAAGGCTTCGATCTCGGCCAGCATCAGCTTCAGGCCGGCGCCCTGGCTGGACGCGGTCTTGCGGCCGATCAGGTCCAGTGCCTGGATGCCGGTGGTGCCTTCATAGAGCGTGGTGATGCGGGCGTCGCGCGCCAGCTGCTCCATGCCGTGCTCGCGGATGTAGCCGTGGCCACCGAAGCACTGCAGGGCGTTGTAGGTGTTCTCGATACCCCACTCGGTCTGGCAGGCCTTGGAGATCGGGGTGAGGAAGCTCACCAGGGTGTCGGCGCGCTCGCGCTCGGCGGCGTCCTCGGCATGGTGTGCGACATCGATCAGGGTGGCAGCGTGCAGGGCCAGCAGGCGGCTGCCCTCGACCAGCGACTTCACCGTCAGCAGCATGCGACGCACATCCGGGTGGACCAGGATCGGGTCGGCCGGCTTGTCCGGGAACTTGGCGCCGCTGAGGGCGCGCGACTGCAGGCGCTCACGGCTGTACTTCAGCGCGTTCTGGTAGGCGCGCTCGGACAGGCCAATGCCCTGCAGGCCCACACCCAGACGCGCGGTGTTCATCATGGTGAACATCGCCTGCAGGCCCTTGTGCGGCTGGCCGACCAGGTAACCCTGCGCACCATCGAAGTTCATCACGCAGGTGACCGAACCCTTGATGCCCATCTTGTGCTCGATCGAGCCGCAGCGCAGTGCATTGCGCTCGCCGACGTTGCCATCGCGGTCAACCTTGAACTTGGGGGTGACGAACAGCGAGATGCCCTTGGCGCCCGGAGGGGCGTCAGGCAGCTTGGCCAGCACCAGGTGCACGATGTTGCCGGTCAGGTCGTGCTCGCCAGCGGTGATGAAGATCTTGGTGCCGGTGATCGCGTAGCTGCCATCGGCATTCGGCTCGGCCTTGGTCTTGAGCAGGCCCAGGTCGGTGCCGCAGTGCGGCTCGGTCAGGCACATCGTGCCGGTCCAGCGGCCTTCGATCAGCGGCTTGAGGAAGGCTTCGTGCTGCCAGGCTTCGCCGTGCTGCTTCAGCGCTTCGATGGCGCCGTGCGAGAGCAGCGGGAAGTTGCCCCACGCCAGGTTGGCGGCGTTGATCATTTCGTTGAGCGGCACGCCCAGGGTGTGCGGCAGGCCCTGGCCGCCCAGCTCCGGCGAGGCGGTCAGGCCGGTCCAGCCGCCATCGACGAACTGGTCGTAGGCCTGCTTGAAGCCGGGCGGGGTGGTCACTTCACCGGTGGCCTGGTCGAGCGCGCAGCCGATCTCGTCGCCGACGCTGTTGAGCGGGGCCAGCACGGTGGCGCTGAAGCGGCCGGCTTCTTCCAGCACGGCATCGACCACGTCGGCGGTGGCGTCGGTGAAGCCCAGGCGGGCGAACAGGGGTTCGACCTTGAGCACGTCGTGCAGGGCGAAACGGAGGTCGGAAAGCGGGGCGGTGTAGCTGCTCATCGGTACGTCTCGATTTGATCAGGGACAGGGGGAGCGGCGCCGGGCGCCGCGGCGGAAAGCGGGAGTCAGCGCAGCACGCCCGGCAGGCCCGGGGCCTGGTTGAGGGTGCTGCGGCTGCTGATGTCGAAGCTGCGCTGCTTCTTTTCCTGCGGCGTGGCCGCCACCGTTCCCTTCAGGCCGTAAGCCAGGGTGCGGTTGCTGGCCAATGCGTCGGCCACCACCAGGCGTGCGGCCGAGCTGGGCACCAGGTCGACATTGATGACATCGGCCGAGGTGCCGCCGATGGAGATGCCCGGCTTGGCCTGCAGGGTGCCGGCGTCGCTGTCGCCGACGGTCAGCGCCAGCGCGACGTCATCGAAGGTCATGGGCATGGAGCTGTAGTTCTGCAGGCGCAGGGCCACGGTCCAGTTGCCGTCGGCGCGCACGGTCAGCTGCTGCAGGCTGGCCGCCGGTTCCGAAACACGCTTGACGATGCCGTTGTTGCAGGCAACAAGGGCGAGGGTGCACAGGACGATCAAGGCGATACGGAAGCGGTGGAGCATGGGCGCAGGTCCTCTGGAGGGGTGCGTTGGATAAGCATACTACGGCGTATGGTCGTTTGGATCGCCTGTGGCGACCCGTCGCAGAGGGTAGCGCGTGAAGATGGCGGCCGGGCGTGCGCAGCGCCGGATGGCGCACGCGTGGTGCGCTGGATGCCGGGCGGTTCAGTCGGCGGGCGTATCGCGAATCGGGGCCATCAGGCGCAGTGGGCCGAGGTCGTAGCCCATGGCTTCGGCTTTTTCTTTCAGCTGTTCGAACCGGGCGCGATCCATTTCCGGCAGGCGCGAGAGAATCCACAGGTACTTGCGGTCCGGTTCACCGACCAACGCCCACTGATAGTCCGGATCCAGTGCCAGGACCCAGTAGTCGGCCCAGACCAGCGGCACCCAGCTCAGCCAGTCCGGCACGAAGCGCACCTGCAACTGGCCGGGATGGCCGGCGACCGGGCGTGCTACGCCTTCAGCAACCACACGTTCTCCGTCGCCGTTGCGGCAGGCGTTGGTGACACTGATGCGGCCATCGCGGCGCAGCCCGTAGTTGGCGGTGATTTCGCCGACGCACTGCTTCTGGAATGACACCGGAAGATGCGCGATCTCGTGCCACTGGCCGGCATAGCGATCGATGTCCAGCGTGTCGACCGCGCGCACCGGCTCGGCGGCGATCACCGGCAGGGCGGCCAGCAGCAGGCAGGCGAGCAGGGCGGGGCGCAGATGCATCGACAGGCTCCAGGCAGGAGTCTGGAGCGTAGGTGCCGCGGCGCGCGGCGGTGTAAATGTTTCGTCAACCGGACGGCGGTGGGCTGGCATGTATCGAGGCCAGGAGGGGGATCGCAGATCGCAGACAAAAAAAGACCTGCATTTCTGCAGGTCTCTGAAGATGGTGGCCGAAGACGGAATCGAACCGCCGACACGGGGATTTTCAATCCCCTGCTCTACCAACTGAGCTACTCGGCCAAATTGTGTGGCAACCGTCATCAAACCCGGTTTCCGGAAAAAAAAGACCCGCATTTCTGCAGGCCTTCGAAAGTGGTGGCCGAAGACGGAATCGAACCGCCGACACGGGGATTTTCAATCCCCTGCTCTACCAACTGAGCTACTCGGCCACATGTTTCGTTGCAGCGAGGTCGCTGCCAAGGACGCGTATATTACGGAGGTCGGGTGCCTTCGGCAAGCGTTTTGCCAAGATTTCTTCACATTGCCGTCTGCGCGCTCGCAAGTGCTTGATCCTCCGTCGTGGGGCGGGGCGTGGTCAGTCGATCATCGTCTGCGGTGGAAATCAGCAGATCGCCGCGATCGTCAAAGCTGCAAGGGCAAGGGCTGCGCCGGACCCGTGCCGCGCCGGTCCATGGAACGCTGTTTTCGTGGCCGCCATCGGGGATGGCTGCGGCGTAGTGTCGGCACTCCTTTCCTGATGCTGGCAGCAGCAGAGACCTGGCCATGTCCGATTCCTCGACCACCTCCCGCATCGTGCTTGCGTCGCGTCCGCAGGGGGCGCCAAGTGCAGCCAATTTCCGCCTGGAACAAGTTGCGTTGCCGACATTGGCCGCTGGCGAGGTGCTGCTGCGCAACCGCTATCTGTCGCTGGACCCGTACATGCGGGGACGCATGGACGAGGGCCCGTCGTACGCCGCGCCGGTGGCGGTGGGCGCGGTGATGGAAGGGCAGACCGTGGCCGAGGTGTTGCAGTCGAACGCCGAGGGCGTAGCCACAGGTGAGCTGGTGCTGGCACCGGGTGGCTGGCAGACCCACGCGGTGCTGCCGGCCAAGGCACTGGGGCGCCGGCTGGATCCGGCCGGGCTGCCGCTGAGTACGGCGCTGGGGGTATATGGCATGCCCGGCTTCACCGCCTATTCCAGCCTGCATGAAATCGCCCGTTTGAAAGCGGGCGAGACGTTGGTGGTGGCTGCCGCGACCGGGCCGGTGGGTGCGACCGTGGCGCAGCTGGCCAAGCTGCAGGGCGCGCGCGTGGTCGCCATCGCCGGTGGCGAAGCCAAGCGCGCTTACCTGCAGACGTTGGGGGTGGACGTGGCGCTGGATCATCGCGCCGCTGATTTCGCTGCGCAGCTGCGCGCAGCGGTTCCTGCGGGTATCGACGTGTATTTCGAGAACGTGGGTGGGCACGTTCTGAATGCAGTGCTGCCGCTGCTCAACGACTTCGCACGCGTTCCGGTGTGCGGCACCATCGCCACCTACAACGAGCGCGGCGTCGAGCAGCCCGGTCCGGACCGGTTGCCCGCACTGTTCAGCCAGATTCTGCGCCAGCGCCTGACCGTGCGCGGTTTCATCGTGCACGACTTCAACCACCTGTGGCCGGACTTCGAACGCGAGATGCCGCAGTGGCTGCGCGATGGCCGCATCCAGTACCGCGAGGATGTGGTGGAAGGGCTGGAGAATGCGCCGGAGGCGTTCTTCGGGCTGCTGAAGGGGCACAACTTCGGCAAGCTGGTGGTGAAGCTGGATTGAGGGCTTGGCGGTGTGCCGACCAAGGTCGGCACCTACCGGAAGCTGGGCGTGCCGACCAAGGTCGGCACCCACGTCAGACAGTCGAGGCCTTTTCCCGGCGCAGCAGTTCGCGCTTGCGCGCTACACCCCACGCATAGCCGGACAGGTCCCCATCGCGACGTACGACGCGGTGGCAGGGAACTGCCACCGCCAGCGGGTTGCTTGCGCATGCACGTGCTACGGCACGGCTCGAGCGGGGCGCGCCGATGCGTGCGGCGACATCCGCATACGACGCGGTCTGCCCGCGCGGAATCTGCTGCAGCGCCTGCCATACCCGTTGCTGGAACGCGGTGCCGCGGATGTCCAGCGGCAGCGTGGCGCCCCGCGTGGGATCCTCGACCAGGCCCACCACCTGTGCCACCAGTTGTTCATAGCCCTGGTCGGCGCCGACCAGTTCGGCCTGGCGGAAGCGTTGCTGCAATGACTGCAGCAGCGTCTCCGGATCGTCGCCGAGCAGGATCGCGACCACGCCGGTGGCACTGCTGGCCACCAGCACGCTGCCCAGTGAACTTTCGGCAAGCGCGAAATGGATGACTTCGCCACGCCCCCCTGCGCGCCATTGCTTGGGAGTCATGCCCAGCAACTTCGGTGCGTTCTCGTAGAAGCGTCCGCTGGAGCCGAAGCCGGCATCGTGGAAAGCGTCGGTGATGCGTTCCTGTTGTTCCAGCCCGGTGCGCAGGCGGTCGGCGCGCAGCGCGGCAGCGTACTGCTTCGGGGTCAACCCGGTTGCTTCCTTGAAAAGGCGATGCAGGCGGGTTGGGCTGCAACCCGCGATCCCGGCCAGTTCCTGCAGCGAGGGTTCGTCGTGGCTGGCCTGAAGGTGGCGGCAGACCCGTTCGACGCGGGCATCGAGGGCGGTGGTGGCGGTACTGTCCATGGCCGGATTCTGGCACGCGCCGGTGCTGCGGAAACTCCGTTTCCTGCACCGATGGGCCAGGCCCGGAAACGGAGTGTTGGCAGGGGAGAGGCGCGGCATCGTGGCGGCCACTTCACAACCGGTACCACGACCATGCGCCTGAACAACAAGATCGCTCTCATCACCGGTGCCAGCGCCGGCATCGGCCGCGCCAGCGCCCTGCGCTTCGCTGCCGAAGGGGCAAAGCTGGTGCTCAACGCACGGCGGCCGGAGCCGCTGCAGGCGCTGGCCGAGCAGATTCGCGCCGCCGGTGGCGAAGCCGTGGTACATGCCGCCGACGTGGCCGACCCGGGTACGGCGCAGGCGCTGGTCGATCTGGCCCAGCAGTCATTCGGCGGCCTGGATATCGCCCTCAACAATGCCGGCATGCTTGGCCCGGGCGTGCCGGCGGCGGAGTTCCCGGTGGACGCCTGGCGCGAAGTGATGGCGACCAATCTGGATGCCGCCTTCCATGCGGCACGCGCGCAGTTGCCGGCACTGCTGGCGCGCGGCGGCGGCTCGCTGGTGTTCGTCGGTACCTTCGTCGGCCACACCGTGGGATTCCCGGGCATGGCGGCCTATGCGTCGAGCAAGGCCGGGTTGATCGGCCTGAGCCAGGTGATCGCTGCCGAATACGGCGCGCGCGGCGTGCGCAGCAACGTGCTGCTGCCCGGTGGCACCGATACCGAGATGGGGCGGCAGGCCGCACCCACCGGCGATGCCCGCGACTTCGTGCGCTCGCTGCACGCACTGAAGCGCATGGCCGAGCCGGAGGAGATCGCCAACGCGGCGCTGTTCCTGGCCAGCGATGAAAGCAGTTTCGTTACCGGAACCGCGATGCGTGTGGAAGGTGGGGTGTCGATCACACGTACCTGAGCGGGGTCAGGAGCGTGGCGCGTAGCGGATACCGCTGCTGGCCATGAAGCCTTTCGGATCGAAACGGGCCCAGGCTTCGCCCCAGCCGAACCGGGCGTGGCCGCCGGCCAGCTTGCGACCCAGCGCCGCACCCAGGGTGCGGCGCATGAAGGCGACTTCGGCATCGATCGCGGCCTGGGTCGGCCAGCCATCTTCCAACGTTGCACCGGGTAGATCGACGCCCATTGTCACCATGTCGAGCTGTTGCCCGTGGAAGCACAGGCTGATGCCAGCGGGCGCACCGCCCAGGCTGAGCTGGTGCAGGCTGAGCCAGTGATAGCCGGTGCCGACATCGCGCTCTCCTCGCATCAGCGTGGCAAAGGCGACACGCGCCTCATCCCGTGGCAGGGTGGGGCCGATCAGTGTCGGCAGGTTGCCGAGCTGGATGCTGCCGTCTGTCGCATTGAGGAGCATCGGCAACGCGTGGGCTGCGTGCTGGGCAGGAGAGGGCATGGCATACCGGTGGGCGTGATGCCCCGGATTCTGGCTGCGCGGGGGCCGTGGCGGCAAGCCCGTGCCTGCACATGACGTTGGCACAGGACTGACCTGCGGCTTACCCGGCAACCTCTAGCGTGGTGGGCAACGTGGGCCCGCCGCCGGCGTGGGAGATTTCAATGAACGAGCGAGACAAGGATCAGGACCCGAAGCAGGGCATCCAGGAAAGCCGCCAGGACAGGAAGCAGGACGATGTGGCCAAGCAGCGGCCGGGGCAGCGCGATCAACAGGTGCGCGATAGGCACTCGCGCAGTCCACATCGCAAGGATGGCGGTGAGGAGCCGGCCTGAGCCCCGGGTGCTGAAAAGAAAAAACCCGCAGATCGCGGAGATCTACGGGTTCTTTCCGAATAGTGGTGGAGCCAAGGAGGATCGAACTCCTGACCTCGTCATTGCGAACGACGCGCTCTCCCAGCTGAGCTATGGCCCCACGGCAGGCTTTCAGTGTAGCGCCGCCCGGCGGGCTTGCCAAGCGCCGGGCCGGAACGGAACAGCGGCAGCCGTGCAGCCGTGCAGCCGTGCAGCCGTGCAGCCACCACCGTCCCACACTGATTCAGGCCAGGGCCTGGCGTAGCAGGGCGCCCGCGCGCTGTACCGCCACGCCGGTAGAAACAGCCCCCCCCTGCAGGTGGATGCAGGCATGGATCATCCCGGGCAGTTGCTCCAGCGTGCAGGCGATACCCTCGGCCTGCAGGCGATGCGCGTACTGCTCGGCCTCGTCGCGCAGCGGGTCGTGCTCGCAGCTGAGTACGGAGGCTGGCGCCAGCCCCTGCAGGTCTGTTGCGTGCGCGGGCGAGGCCAGTGACGGCGGCTGATCCAGATTACCCAGATAGGCCTGCCAGCAGCGCTGCATCAGTTCGGCGCTGAGGTAGTAGCCCGTGGCGTAGTCGCGGTAGGAATCGCTGCCCATGCCGGCATCCAGCGCCGGGTACAGCAGCAACTGGTGGCACGGTTGCGGCAGGCCGAGATCGCGCAGCAGCAGGCAGCAGGCGGCGGCCAGATTGCCACCGGCGCTGTCGCCGCCGATCGCCAATCGCTGCGGGTCCAGCCCGAGGCGCTCGGCGTTGTCCTGCAGCCACGACCAGGCATCGGCAACGTCGTGCAGCGGCACCGGGAACGGGTGTTCCGGCGCCAACCGATAGCCCACGGCCACAATCACGCAGCCACTGGCATTGGCCAGCGCACGGCAGGGACCGTCATAGACCGCCAGCGAGCACTGGAACCAGCCGCCGCCGTGGGCGAACAGCAGGGCCGGCGCTGGTCCGTCGGGCAAACCTTCCGGTGTGTAGAGGCGGACGTCCAGCGCCTGCCCGTCGCGTGCGATCACCGTGTGTTCGATCACATGCGCAACCGGCTGCGGCGCACCCTGCAACTGTGGCAGCGCGCTCTCGCTGATCGCCCGCAGTTCGCGCAGCTCCTCCGGCAGCGGATGCGCCGCGACGGCGTCGACAAACTGCTGCAGCGCCGGTTCAAGCTGCATGGCGCACCTCCTGCAGGAACGGCAGCAGCTGCGCCAGGAACGCCTGCGGCGCTTCTTCCATGATGAAGTGGCCGCAGCCCGGCACGATGCTGCCGCGCACGTTGTCGGCGTGCGGTTGCAGGGTCAGCATCGGCGCATCGGCGGTGGCGTGCTCGGCGCCGATGGCCAGCACCGGCATCGCCAGCCGGCGCTGTGCACGTTCCTTGTTCTGGCGGATGGTTTCCGGGATCGCGCGGTACCAGGCGAAGCCGGCCCGCAGCGCGCCGGGGCGGCTGTAGGCGGCGATGTAGGTGTCGGCAGCCACCGCGTCACGGCGGTACGACCAGCGGTCGAACATGAACTCCAGGTAGGCGCGTTCGCGGCCACTGATCAGTGCTTCGGGCAGGTCCGCGACCTGGTTGAACATGAAGTGCCAGAGGAAGATGTTGTCGGCCGGGGCAGCGAAGATGCCCGGTTCCGGCGCCAGGCCGGGAATCACCGCTTCGGTAACCGCCAGCTGGCGCACCGCCTGCGGCTGGTCGCTGGCCAGTGCATAGGCAATCCACATACCGATGTCATGTCCGACTACCTGGTAGCGCTCGTGGCCCAGCGCCTGCATGGTCTGGTGCAGGACGGCGGCGGCACTGCCGGTGTCGTAGCCGTGGCTGGGGCGATCGGATTCGCCGATGCCCGGCGGATCGACCGCGATGGCTTCGAAGCCGGCTTCGGCCAGGGCGTGCAGCACATGGCGCCAGGCGTACCAGGTCTGCGGCCAGCCGGGAATCAGCAATACGGGTTCACCGTGACCCGCGGACACGCAATGCACGCGCTGGCCGTCGATGCGCAGGTAATGGTGGCGCAGGGGAGCGTCGCCGGCAGCGCCAGCGGAAAGAGAAGTGGTCATGAGGGAGTGCTCCGTTGGGGCTCAGGCGATGCCGAGCATCTGCTGCATCTGCGCGGTGCTGATCGGTGCACCGGCGAAGTCGTCGAAGATCTTGTCGGTGACCGGAATGATGTGGTCGTGGATGAATGCAGCGCCTTCGCGCGCGCCGGCTTCCTGGTCCTTCAGGCAGCACTCCCATTCCAGCGTTGCCCAGCCCTGGTAGTCGTACTGGGCCAGCTTGGAGAAGATCGACTTGAAGTCGACCTGGCCGTCGCCCAGCGAGCGGAAGCGGCCGGCGCGCTCGGTCCAGACGGCGTAGCCGCCATAGATGCCCTGGCGGCCGCTGGGGCGGAACTCCGCATCCTTGACGTGGAACATGCGGATCAGCGGGTGGTAGATGTCGAGGTACTGCAGGTAGTCGAGCTGCTGCAGCACGAAGTGGCTGGGATCAAACAGGATGCGGCAGCGCTCGTGCTGGCCGACGCGCTCGAAGAAGCGCTCGAAGCTGGTGCCGTCGTGCAGGTCTTCGCTGGGATGGATCTCGTAGCAGAGGTTGATGCCATTGTCCTCGCAGCTGTCGAGAATCGGCCGCCAGCGGCGGGCCAGTTCATCGAAGGCGGCATCGATCAGGCCCGGCGGGCGCTGCGGGAACGGGAACAGGTAGGGCCAGGCGAACGAGCCGGAGAAGGTGCCCATGTCCTGCAACCCAAGACGGCGCGAGGCGCGAGCGGCCAGGTGCAGCTGCTGCTGTGCCCATTCCGTGCGGGCCTGCGGATTGCCGCGCAGTGCTTCCGGCGCGAAGCCATCGCAGAGTTCATCGTAGGCCGGATGCACGGCCACCAGCTGGCCGAGGATGTGGGTGGTCAGCTCACTGACCTGCAGGCCGTGCTCGGCCAGGGTGCCACGGATGTCGTCGCAGTAGTCCTGGCTGTCGGCGGCGGTGGCCAGGTCGAACAGGCGTGCATCCCACGCGGGAATCTGCAGCGCCTTGAAACCGTGGCCGGCGGCCCACGCGGCAATGCTGGCAAGTGAGTTGAACGGGGCCTGGTCGCCGGCGAACTGCGCCAGGTGCAGGCTGGGGCCCTTGAGGGTCTGCATGTGTTGCTCCAATTATTTGTCGATCGACAAAGAATAGGCGCGACTCTCGCGATGGTCAACACCCGCGTTACACTGCGCGCCTCACTGGAGCAGGCAGGCAGATGGCAGGGCGACCGCGCGAATTCGACAGGGACCAGGCGTTGCGCAAGGCGATGCTGCTGTTCTGGCAGCACGGCTATGAAGGCACGTCGATGTCGGCACTGGTCGAAGCACTGGGCATTGCCTCTGCACGCATCTACGCCGCGTTCGGCAGCAAGGAGCAGTTGTTCCGCGAAGCCGTGGCGCTGTACGAAGAAGGCGAGGGCGGTTTCGCGCCGCGCGCGCTGGAGCAGGCAACATTGCGTGAGGCGATCGGTTCGATGCTGCGCGAGGCGGTGATGGCCTACACCCGTCGCGGGCGCCCGCATGGTTGCCTGGTGGTGTCCTCGGCCAGCAGCGTGTCGCCCGATGGCGAAGGCGTGCGGGACTGGCTGGCCAGTCATCGTCGCCAGCGCACGGCGGCGATCATCGCGCGGCTGCAGCAGGCGCAGGCCGAGGGGGAGCTGGCCGACGACGCGGCGGTGCAGGCGCTGGGCGACCACTTCGCCACGGTGCTGCATGGCATCTCGGTGCAGGCGCGTGACGGCATCAGCCGCGAGCGCCTGCTGGCGATGGTCGATGTCGCGTTGACCCCGCTGCCCTGAGTCAAGCCTTCAGGGCGTGCGGAATGCCCTGTAACTGTGCCGAAAGCGCTTGTTTCGCCGGGTTTGGGTGCTGCGCAACGAAATCGTAACAATTTGGGGGATAATGGCCGCTTGCGCAGTTTTCCTCCTTTTTGCCGCCCGGCCCGCGCAGGCCGCTCGGACGCCTCCTCAGAGCATTGCATGCCCTCCCATACCGATTCCCGCCGCCTGTCGGGTCTGTCGTCTTCCCTTGTTTCCTTCCGCCGCCACCCGCTGGCACTGGCCTGTGCCGGTCTGGCCCTGGTCGGCAGCTTCGGTGCCGCCGCGCAGGACAGCGCGCCGACCCCGACCGGCCTGGACACGATCACCGTGACCGCCGAACACCGTGAGCAGAACCTGCAGGAAGTGCCGGTCTCGGTGGGTGTGGTACAGGGCGAGCGCATGCGCGACTTCACCGCCGGCGGCGACGACACCCTGCTGGCACTGTCCGGCCGCGTGCCGAGCCTGTATGCGGAAACCACCACCGGCCGCATCTTCCCGCGCTTCTATATCCGTGGCCTCGGCAATATCGACTTCTACCTGGGTGCCTCGCAGCCGGTGTCGATCATCCAGGACGATGTGGTGCTGGAGCACGTGGTGCTGAAGTCCAACCCGGTCTATGACGTGGACCAGGTGGAAGTGCTGCGTGGCCCGCAGGGCTCGCTGTTCGGCCGCAACACCACCGCCGGCATCGTCAAGTTCGACACCCTGAAGCCGACCCAGGACTACACCGGCCGGGTCAGCGCCAGCTACGCGACCTACAACAGCGTGTCGATCGACGGCGGCTTCGGCGGTCCGATCAATGACATCGCCTCGTTCCGCGTGTCGGCGCTGTACCAGCACCGCGATGACTACGTCGACAACACCTACAAGGGCCCGAGTGCCGACGGCACGGTCAGCCCGAAGAAGAACGCGATGGGCGGCTTCGATGACCGCAACGTACGCGCGCAGCTGCTGCTGACCCCGAGCGACCAGTTCTCGATCCTGGCCTCGGCCCACGCCCGTGACTACGAAGGCACCTCGACCCTGTTCCTGCGCGGTGCGCTGACCAAGGGCTCGAACAAGACCGACGTGCCGCGCGACAAGGTTGCCTACGACGAAGCCGACAACAACCCGCAGGCCTACAAGACCTACGGCGGCTCGGTGAAGGCGCGCTACGACTTCGGCGCGATCGACTTCACCTCAATCACCGCCTACGAAACCACCTCCGGCTACAGCCGTGGCGACACCGACGGCGGCGCTGCGGTGAACTTCCCGGTGAACGGCGTGCCGAACGGCTACGGCCAGTCGATGGGCCGCATCCGTGACCTGGACCAGTGGACCCAGGAATTCCGCCTGGCCAGCCATGACGACAGCGCGCTGCAGTGGCAGGCCGGTGCCTTCTACTTCAACGGCAGCGACACCACCGACTTCTACCAGCGCGCCTGGTTCCTGCAGGGCGCGGCCCGCAACCCGAACAACTGGGTGCGCCTGCGCAACAAGAACACCTCGTGGGCCGGTTTCGGCCAGCTGAGCTATGCCTTCACCGACAAGTTCACCGTCACGGCCGGCCTGCGCCAGACCCGGGACGAGAAGCACACCCGCCTGCTGAAGACGGCTGACACTGCCGCTGGCGTGGTCACCTACAAGGGCCGCACCGACGTCAAGATGTCCGACACCACCCCGAGCTGGGATCTGAGCGCGATGTATCAGATCACGCCTGACGTGAGCGTCTATGCCAAGGTCGCCCGCGGCTTCCGCGGCCCGACCATCCAGGGCCGCTCGGCCGTGTTCAATGCCGACTTCACCACCGCCGATTCCGAGACCATCCTGTCCTGGGAAGCGGGCGTGAAGAGCAGCCTGTGGGACAACCGCCTGCGCTTGAACGCCACCGCGTTCACCTACACCGTCAACGACATCCAGCTCAACGGCAACGATTCGGACGGCAACGGCGTGCTGTTCAACGCCGACAAGGCCAAGGCCTATGGTTTCGAAGCGGACATGGAGCTGCGCCCGATCCCGAACCTGACCCTGAGCGCCGGCCTGAGCCTGCTGCACAGCGAGATCAAGGACAAGCGCGTCTACGCGCAGGTCTGCGGCCTCAACGGCCAGGTGGTGTGCACGGTGAATGACCCGACCATCAAGGTCGGTGCCAACACCTTCGCGCAGATCGACGGCAACCCGCTGCCGAACGCGCCGAAGTACAACGTCAACCTGGCCGCCCGTTACGACTTCCCGGTCAGCGACGCGGGCACCATGTTCGTGTCCACCGACTGGAACAAGCAGGGCTACACCAGCTTCGTGCTGTACGACAGCAAGGAGTTCAACTCCAAGGGTGATTTCGAAGGCGGCCTGAAGATCGGCTACTCGGGCAACTACGGTGCCTACGAAGTGGCGCTGTTCGCGCGCAACATCACCAACGAGAAGAACCTCAAGGGTGTGATCGAGAACTATATGGCTGCGGTCTACAACGAACCGCGCACCGTCGGTGTCTCGCTGAACATGAACTGGTAAGCCTTACCCGTTCGTTTAACGGAAACGGCGCTCATCGAGCGCCGTTTTTCGTTGTTGGGCATGTCTCATCCGTGCTCAGGGTGTGGCGCTGACGCCCTTGCCCAGCGCCGCATCGGACGGCGCACTGGGGCCCAGCACCTGCAGCTGCATCGCCTCCATCCGCTCCAGTACCTTGCGCTGCGTGCCGTTGAGGCCGCGCGAGGTGATTGCGATGTGCTTGCGTGCAGCCTCCAACGGCGCGGGTTGGTAGTGCACCCTGAAGCGGCGCAGGGCGCAGCCCGTCAGCTTGTCGACCGGTGCGCAGTCGTTCGCGTTGAAATCGATATCGCCGTCGGCGGCAACAATGAAGGGGCTGAGCAGGATCTGCCCTTCGCGGGCAGTGAAGGCCAGTGGCGCGTGGGCCTTGGCGATGACCGCCTGGATGCGTACGGCAGGAATGTCTTCAGGGACGATCCTGTCATCCCAGTAGCCTTCGGTCGGGCGCGAGGTTTCGTAGTTCTGGGTGCCCCATGCCACGCAGTTGCCGGAGGCCACATGCACCGAGATGCAGACCTGCTGGGAGTGCTGATCGGTCAGGACGCCGGGTGGTACCCAGACCTTCTTCCAGGAATAGAAACGGTAATCGACGTCGGCCAGGCGGGTGGCGCCGATGTCCTTCGATACTTCGTCCGTGGTCCCCAGCGGCTTCAGCTTGGCCACGCGGGTGTTCAGGCGGTAGTTCTCCGCACCGTTCAGCAGATAGGTGCCCGGCGGAATCAGATGCACCTCGAACACGTCCATCAACACCGTCCGCTGCGGGCCGGTTTCCAGTTCGTTGGTGTTGAACAGCTGCACATAGCCCTGGGAGGGAATATCCTTGTGCTGGAAGGACACCCGCGTCGAGAACCCGGGTAGGTCGGTCGAGCGGTTGCCCAGATGAAAGCCGGGGACCGGAGAGCCGACACCTGGCCCGCCGTTGTGCACGACATACGGGGCCGGCACCAGCACGGCAACCAGACCGTCGCGGGTGGCACCGTCAATGATGTCCACCAGCTTGGCTGTGTTCTCCTTTTCCTGTGCATAGGAAAGCGGTGCGGCCTGCCCAGAGCATGCCAGGCCCAACGTGGTTAGCAGCAGTGCGCAGGCGGTCGCGATCTTGAGGGTCTGCATCGACGTCTCCTTGTCAGTACCGACAAACCCTAGCACGGCCCCTGCAGGCTTGAGGTGCACGGCGCCGGCGTGGTCCGGCGCCTTGTGCCATCAACGTGCGGGCAGCAGCGCCTGCAGCCGCGACTCCAGTTCCTGCTGGCGCCAGCCGGCCAGTGCGGCTGGCCATTGGCGGCGTTCCAGATAGCTTTCCAGATGCTTGCGCGATGCCAGCACGCCATCCGGCAGGCCCAGCTCGCGGCTGCGTTCGGCCACCGCGTCCTGCAGCTTCTTCACTACCTGCTTGTTGCTGTCGTTGGCGGGCAGTGCCAGCGGTGCCTCGGCCTCATCGGCCAGCGGCGTGGACAGTGCCTGCCAGACCGCGCCTGCAAGCTTGCGCGGCGCCTTCGGGAACTGCTCGAACAGCCTGCCCAGTGCAGTCTCGTCGGCCGGTGGCGTGCGCGCCAGGGTGGCGGCCAGTTCGTTGTCCAGGATCCAGCTTCGCGGGCGGTCGCTGCTGCGTGCCTGCACATCACGCCAGCGCAGCAGGCGCAGCAGGCGGTGCTGTGCGGCTGCGTCGAGGAACTGCGCCGAGCGCATCGCCAGATGCGGCCAGCGGTCCTCGTCGTTGGCGACGCTGGCCAGCAGGCGCTCGCCATCGTCGTGCAGCCACTGCTGGCGGCCGAACGCCTGCAGCTTGGCATCAATGGCGTCATGCAGCGCGAACAGGTGCTCGACATCGTCGGCGGCATACTGCAGCTGCGACTCCGAAAGCGGGCGGCGCATCCAGTCCGAACGGGTTTCGCCCTTGGCCAGCGCCACGCCGGTGATCTCCGCCACCAGCTTCTGGTAGCCCATGCCGCCACCGATGCCGGCCAGCGCGGCGCCGATCTGGGTGTCGAACAGTGGTCGCGGCAGCACGCCGCACGCCCACTTGAAGGCGACCAGGTCTTCGCTGGCGCTGTGCATCACCTTGGTGATGGATTCATCGGCCAGCCACGGTGCCAGCGCCTCGGTCATGCCGGGAATCAGCGGGTCGATCAGCAGGATGTCCTGCCCGACCGCCATCTGCACCAGGGCCAGCTGCGGCCAGAAGGTGCGTTCACGGATGAATTCGGTGTCCAGGCCGATGCGGGTCGGGCGCTGCTGGAAGTACGCATCCAGCTCGGCGGGGGTGGTGATCCAGGTTGCCACGGTTCAGGGCCTACTACTCGGGTTTGCTCAGGCAGGGGAGAATAGCCTAACGTCGGTGCGCGTCCGTGCCGAAGGAGGCTCCGCTTGCGTTTTCCGTTGTCGTCCGCGCTGTGCACCGCCCTGGCCATGGTTTTGGCAGGCTGCACGCCGTCGCCCCCCACGGCAGCGGACCGGAGTGCCGGGGAGGAGGCGCGCCCGTCCACGAACGCAGACAGCGACGAGCGCCCGCAGGCCGGGCAGGGCAGCGTGACCATCGCCGGTGAGGATGCCGCCGAGGATGTACAGCAGTGGACGCCGCCGCGGGTGGACCGCCAGGGCCGCAGCCTGGCCCAGTTGCGCCGCGCGGCCGGGCAGGCCTTCACTGAGGGCCGGCTGTATGAGGATGCCGATGCCGCCATTCCGCTGTGGCTGGCAGTACAGGAAGAGGACCCGGATGACCGCCAGGCCCGCCAGGGCCTGCAGCGTGCCCGCCAGCGCCTGCAGCAGCAGGCGGATGCGTTGCTGGTGCGGCCGCTGAAGCAGCGCGAGGCGCTGGCCGAGGCCAGCCGCCAGGCGCTGGTGCTGCTGACCCTGGCGCCCAAGGACGAGAAGGTACGCGCACTGCAGGGTCGGGTGGAGCTTGCCCAGCGGGTGGTCGCTTACAACCGCGCCGGTGAAGAGGACCTGCGCGCGGACCGGATCGGCGAGGACGGGGATGGCGCCATCGGCAACTTCCGCGAGGCGCTGGCACTGGACGAGAACAACAGCCGTGCACGGCAGGGACTGGCCGCGGCCGAAAGCGGGTTGATCCGTCGTGCCGAGGACGCTGCTCGCACGCGCGATTTCGCCAGCGCGGGCACCTGGCTGGCCGAAGCCAGCAAGGTGCGCGACTCGTCGCCGACCATTGCCGACGCGTTCGAGCGCATTGAGCAGATCCGTGCGGCGGCATTGCTGCAGTTGCGCGATGACGGCCTGCGCGACCTGTCCACGCCGCAGGGCCTGAAGCCGGCACGCGAGAAACTGGCCGAGGCCCTGCGCATCGCCCTGCCGGGAGACGCGGTGGTGGCCCAGCTGCGTGAGCGCATCGACCTGGCCACCCACTACGGCAGCTTCCGCCCGGGACAGGTGTTCAGCGACGCCATGCGTGATGGCGGACGCGGTCCGCAGATGGTGGTGGTGCCGCATGGCGGTTTCCAGATGGGCGCCGGTGATGCCGAACCGGGTTCGAGCGATGCTGAGCGACCATCGCACTATGTGCGCTTTGATCGAGGCTTCGCGATGGCGATCACCGAGGTCACGGTCAGCGATTTCCAGCGCTACGTGAAGGCGACCAACGCGCGCCCCCGGGCGACGCGGCGTGGCCATTCGGTGGTCTATGACGAACGCAGCGGCAATTTCATCCGCCGCAGCGGCGTGGACTGGCGCTCGGATTACGACGGTGGCCGCGCGATGGCCAATTCGCCGGTGATGCACGTCAGCATCCGCGATGCCGAAAACTATGCGGCGTGGTTGTCCGAGCAGACCGGGCGCAGCTACCGGTTGCCCAGTGAAGCAGAGTTCGAGTACGCGTTGCGCGGCGGCAACAGTGGTCGCTACCCCTGGGGCGATGCGGGCACGCCGCCGCCGGGCAGCGGCAATTTCACCGGCAGCAAGGATGTGTCGCCGTCCGGGCGGCATTGGCACAACGCCTTCATCGGCTATGGCGATGGCTGGTGGGGGCCGGCACCGGTAGGGAGTTTCCAGGCCAATGCCTTCGGCCTGCACGATATGGGCGGCAATCTCAGCGAATGGGTGGCCGATTGCTGGCATGCCAGCTACCGGCGCGCGCCCTCCGATGGCGCCGCCTGGTTCAACCCGGGCTGTCGCGCACGGGTGATCCGGGGGGGCAACTGGGCCAATGCGCCGGAGCAGACCCGCGCCGCCTGGCGGCAATCCCAGGACTCGGATACCACCAACGCGCGCATCGGCTTCCGCCTGGTACGCGGTATCTGATCGGCAGCCGGCTTCACCCGTTGCTGGCATCGGCGCACTAAGATTGCGCCGTGCCCGCCGGCCGGCGGGGCCTGCTGGAAGCCGACCCGATGCGCAACGATCCCTTTTCCCGCCCGCCACAAGGCCCGCAGCGCCGCGGCCTGTTCGGCAACATCCGCTGGTGGGTGCTGCTGCTGGCCGCCGGCTACGCGGTCTTCTACTGGTTTTCCAACCGCACGGTGGATCCCTATACCGGTGAGAAGGTGATGATCGACAGCAGCCTGGACGCGCGCCAGGAGACTGCTTTGGGGCTGCAGGCCTACCAGCAGATCCTGTCGCAGGAACGGCCGATGGACCCCAATGCACCGATCGCGCGTGATGTGCGTGACATCGCCCAGCGCCTGATCGCCAAGGTCGATGTGGTGGAGACCGCGCTGGCCCAGGAGCATGGCGTGCAGCCGGCGCACTTCGCGCGGGACTTCCAGTGGGAAGTGAATGTGATCCCCTCCGACCAGGCCAATGCGTTCTGCCTGCCGGGCGGCAAGATGGCGGTCTACACCGGGCTGGTGCCGGTGGCGCGCACCCGCGATGCGATGGCGGTGGTGATGGGGCATGAGATCGCGCATGCGCTGCTGCGCCATGGTGCGCAGCGCATGGCCCAGCAGAAGCTGACCCAGATCGGGCAGGTGGCCGGCGCCGCCAGCGGCATGGATGCGCAGCAGCAACAGATGATGATGTCAGCGATGGGCTACGGTTACCTGTTGCCGTATGCACGCAGCCACGAGACACAGGCCGACGAAGTGGGCCTGATGCTGGCGGCGGCGGCGTGCTTCGACCCACGCGAGGCGGTGCCGCTGTGGCAGCGCATGGGCCAGGCCAGTGGTGGCCAGTCACCACCGGAGTTTTCCTCGACCCACCCGAACCCGGGCACCCGCATCCAGAACCTGCAGGCGCTGATGCCGAAGGCACTCGAGTACCGGCAGAAGTTCTGCGAGCAGGCAAAGTAGAGGGTGTTCGGCAGGGCTTGCAGCCCTGCACCTGCCGAAGCCAGAGCAACAGCAACCGCCGAAGCAAAGGCTGGCTATCCGTGGGATGGCGG
>NZ_JAOCEW010000031.1:0-53999 GCF_029841665.1 Stenotrophomonas sp. GD03819 | reverse complement strand
CACCGCTACTTCAGGCCTCGTAGGCGGATTCGCCGTGCGAAGTCACATCCAGGCCGGTGCGTTCGGCCTCTTCGGTCACCCGCAGGCCGACCACGACCTTGACCACCAGCAGGATGACCGCGGTCACCACGGCCGACCACACCACGGTGAGACCGACACTGACCACCTGCACCCACACCTGGTGGCCGATATCCAGATCGGCCTTGGTGCCACCCAGCGACTGCGCACTGAACACGCCGGTAAGGATCGCGCCGACGATGCCGCCGACGCCATGCACACCGAACACGTCGGCGGTGTCGTCCACCTTCAGCAGGCGCTTGAGGCCGGTCACGCCCCACACGCAGACCACGCCGGCGACGAAGCCGATGACGATCGCGCCGAGCGGACCGACGGTGCCGCAGGCCGGGGTGATGCCGACCAGGCCGGCCACCGCGCCCGAGGCGGCGCCCAGTGCCGACGGCTTGCCCTTGCTGATCGCTTCCACCAGCGTCCAGCCGAGTACAGCCGCAGCCGTGGCCAGCACGGTGTTGAGGAAGGCCAGTGAAGCTACGGTATCGGCCGCGGCGGCGGAGCCGGCGTTGAAGCCGAACCAACCCACCCACAGCAGCATCGCGCCGATATAGGTGAACGGCACGTTGTGCGGCTTCAGCGCGGTCTGGCCATAGCCCAGGCGCTTGCCGACGAACCATGCGGCCACCAGGCCGGCAACGCCTGCGTTGATGTGGACCACGGTGCCACCGGCGAAATCGATCGCGCCCATCTCACCCAGGTAGCCGCCACCCCAGACGATGTGCGCCATCGGGATGTAGCTGAGGGTGAACCACAGCGCCGAGAACAGCAGCACCGCACGGAACTTGATGCGTTCGGCGAAGGCACCGACGATCAGCGCAGTGGTGATGCCCGCGAAGGTCGACTGGAAGGCGACGAACAGGTAATCCGGCAAGCCCTTGATCGGCGTATTTCCGACCGACTCCGGAGTGAAGCCCTTGAGGAAGGCGAATTCGGTGAACGAGCCGAAGAATGGGTTGCCGGCGCTGAATACCGCGCTGTAGCCGTACGCCACCCACAGCAGCAGCACCAGCGAGAACACCACCAGGATCTGGCTGAGTACCGACAGCACGTTCTTCGAACGCACCAGGCCGCCGTAGAACAGGGCAAGGCCCGGCACCACCATCAGCAGCACCAGCAGGGTGGAAGTGAGCATCCAGGCCACGTCACCGTGGTCGAACGCCGGGGCCGTTGCTTCGGCAGCGGCAGGTGCTGCGGCCACCGGGGCCTGCAACGGTTCAACCGCTACGGTTTCGCTCGGCAGCGGCGACACCTGTGCCTGGGCATGGGCACTGCCCGGCCACGCACCGGCGGCGAACGCGCTGAGCAGCATCAACAGCCACACGACATGGAACCGGGCTTGCCACCCGGCGAGAAGGCGCATCTTCATGGGGGAGTCTCCGGAAGGGGGTTACAGCGCGTCGGCACCGATTTCGCCGGTGCGGATGCGGATGACCTGTTCGACGGCGGTGACGAAGATCTTGCCGTCACCGATCTTGCCGGTGCCTGCCGACGACTGGATCGCTTCGATCACCGCGTCGGCACGCTCGTCGGTGACCACGGTTTCGATCTTGATCTTGGGCAGGAAATCGACGACGTACTCGGCGCCGCGATACAGCTCGGTGTGGCCCTTCTGGCGACCGAAGCCTTTCACTTCGGTCACGGTGATGCCCGACACGCCTGCGTCGGACAGGGCCTCGCGGACCTCGTCGAGCTTGAACGGCCGGATGATGGCGGAGATCAGTTTCATGCGCATGTCCCGATGGTGGATGGGGCCAGCGCGCAGACGCGCGTTGGCATCAGGCAACCCGCGGCCATCAGATGATGGCCGTGGCTGTTGCACCGGACACATACAGGGCCGGGACGGCCGTGCCTCTCTCCTTGCACGACCGACGCGGGAGGGAGGGCGGCCCTGGTCGCGTATCCGGTCTTTCTCTTGCCCCTGGATAAGCGGGCCAAAGGCCCGCGTTCCAATGCAGCGGACCGACAGTCCGCTCTACAACGGCGGGCCTGCGCCCGCCTTGCGGCTCCCCAGCCGCGAGAACGGAAGCGATGGCGGCGGGTGGGAGGGGAAGCCCACCGCCATCGCATCCGGTCAGCTGGCGTAGTACAGCTGGTATTCCAGCGGGTGGGTGGCCGCGCGGAACTTGGTCACTTCCTGCATCTTCAGCGCGATGTAGCCGTCGATGAAGTCATCGCTCATCACGCCACCGGCCTTCAGGAACTCGCGGTCCTTGTCCAGCGCTTCCAGCGCCTGGTCCAGGGAGGAGCAGACCTGCGGGATCAGCTTCTCTTCTTCCGGCGGCAGGTCGTACAGGTCCTTGTCGCTCGGTGCGCCCGGGTCGATCTGGTTCTTGATGCCGTCCAGGCCGGCCATCATCAGCGCGGTGAAGGTCAGGTAGCCGGACTGGATCGGATCCGGGAAGCGCATTTCGATGCGGCGCGCCTTCGGGTTGGAGACCCACGGAATGCGGCACGAGGCCGAACGGTTGCGGGCCGAGTAGGCCAGCATCACCGGCGCTTCGAAGCCCGGCACCAGGCGCTTGTAGCTGTTGGTGCCCGAGTTGGCGAAGGCATTGATGGCCTTGGCGTGCTTGAAGATGCCGCCGATGTACCACAGCGCCAGCTGGCTCAGGCCACCGTAGCCGTCACCGGAGAACAGGTTGGTGCCGCCCTTGGACAGCGACTGGTGCACGTGCATGCCGCTGCCGTTGTCGCCGACGATCGGCTTGGGCATGAAGGTGACGGTCTTGCCATTGCGGTGCGCGACGTTCTTGATGACGTACTTCATGCGCAGCAGTTCGTCGGCCTTCTGCACCAGGGTGCTGAACTTGGTGCCGATCTCGCACTGGCCTGCGGTGGCCACTTCGTGGTGCTGCACTTCCACTTCGATGCCGACCTGTTCCAGGGTCTTGCACATCTCGGCGCGCAGGTCGTGCAGGGTGTCGGTCGGCGGCACGGGGAAGTAGCCACCCTTCACGCCCGGACGGTAGCCGCTGTTGGCGCCGTCGTACTTGGCACCGCTGTTCCAGGCGGCTTCTTCGGAATCGACCTTGAAGAAGGTATTGCCCATTTCATTGGCGAAACGGACCGAGTCGAAGATGAAGAATTCCGGCTCCGGGCCGAAGAACGCGGTTTCGGCGATGCCGGAGGACTTCAGGTAAGCCTCGGCGCGCTTGGCGATGCCGCGCGGGCAACGACCATACGGCTGCATGGTGGCCGGGTCCAGGATGTCGCAGCTGATCACGATGGTCGGATCGGCGTAGAACGGGTCGACGTAGGCGCTGGCAGTATCCGGCAGCAGCACCATGTCCGACTCGTTGATGCCCTTCCAGCCGGCGATCGAGCTGCCGTCGAACATCTTGCCTTCTTCGAACAGCGACGGCTCGATGATGCTGACCGGGAAGGTCACGTGCTGCTCGACACCACGCATGTCGACAAAGCGCAGATCGACGAACTCGATCTGGTTGTCCTTGATCAGCTTCTCAACGTTTTCCACGGACATCGGTACGACCTCGGATGGGGATGAATGCCTGCTGAGGTAGAGCAACGACCGTGCCAACTTTTCGCAGGCTGCAAGTCATTGATTTCAAAAAGGGTGCCCTGGACCGGTGCAAATCGGTGCGCACCAATTGGGTGCATCCAGCACCAGACGCACCCGTTTGGTGCAGCAGGGATCGTCTATCCTCTCGACCTTCTTCCTTCCTGCCGCGCGTGCCCGCACTGTCCATGTCCGACCTGCTCTCCGCCCTGCTGCTGGGCATCCTCGAAGGCTTGACCGAATTCCTGCCGATCTCCAGCACCGGCCACCTGCTCATCGCCCAGCACTGGCTGGGTGCCCGCTCGGACTTCTTCAACATCGTCATCCAGGCCGGCGCGATCGTGGCCGTGGTGCTGGTGTTCCGCCAGCGCCTGCTGCAGCTGGCCACCGGCTTGAACCAGCGCGAGAACCGCGAGTACGTGTTCAAGCTGGGCGCGGCCTTCCTGGTCACCGCCGTCGTCGGCCTGGTGGTGCGCAAGGCCGGCTGGTCGCTGCCGGAGACGGTCAGCCCGGTGGCCTGGGCACTGATCATCGGTGGCGTCTGGATGCTGCTGGTGGAGGCCTATACCGCGCGCCTGCCCGACCGCGACCAGGTGACCTGGACAGTGGCGATCGGTGTGGGCCTGGCGCAGGTGGTGGCCGGCGTGTTCCCCGGCACCTCGCGCTCGGCCTCGGCCATCTTCCTGGCCATGCTGCTGGGCCTGAGCCGCCGCGCCGCCGCCGCCGAGTTCGTGTTCCTGGTCGGCATTCCCACCATGTTCGCCGCCAGCGCCTACACCTTCCTGGAGATGGCCAAGGCCGGGCAGCTGGGCAGCGAGAACTGGGCCGACGTGGGCGTGGCCTTCCTTGCCGCGGCCGTCACCGGCTTCGTCGTAGTGAAGTGGCTGATGGGCTACATCAAGTCGCACAGGTTCACCGCCTTCGCCATTTACCGCATCGCGCTGGGCGCGGCGCTGCTGCTGTGGTTGCCGTCCGGCAGCTGAACAGCGCCGGGGCACGGTAACCCCGATGCCGGCCCCACCCCGTTTCCCCCACGGTTCCCCAAGGAGAATCACCATGAACCGCAAGCTCACCCTGCTCCTCCCGCTGGCCCTGATGGCCGCCTGCAGCCAGACCCCGGCCCCGGCCGGCACCGGCGGCGACGACGTGGCCCCGGCCGCGGCCAAGGCAGCAGACCAGCAGACGCTGGCGCACCTGGACGCGCAGCGCCTGCAGAGCCAGCACTGGCTGCTGCAGCAGGCCACCGCCGCCGACGGCAAGCGCATCGACGCGCTGTTCGCCCGCGAAGACAAGCCGGTCACCCTGGACTTCGCTGATGGCCGCCTGTCGGTCAGCAACGCCTGCAACCACATGGGTGGCGGCTACACACTGGCCGACGGCAAGCTGACGGTCAGTGCGATGGCCTCGACCATGATGGCCTGCACCGACAAGGCGCTGATGGCGCTGGACGAGGCCGTGTCGAGCCGCCTGCAGGGCGAGCTGAAGGCCGAGCAGGATGCCGATGGCAAGCTGACCCTGACCACCGCCAAGGGCGACGTGCTGGTGTTCAACCCGGAACCGACCGCTGAAACCCGCTATGGCGGCGCCGGCGAAACCGTGTTCCTGGAAGTGGCCGCGAAGACCGAGAAGTGCTCGCACCCGCTGATCCCGGACTACCAGTGCCTGCAGGTGCGTGAGGTCAAGTTCGACGACAAGGGCCTGAAGCAGGGTGAGCCGGGCAAGTTCGAGAACTTCTACGGCAACATCGAGGGCTACACCCACGAAGACGGCGTGCGCAACGTGGTGCGCGTGAAGCGCTACGAAGTGAAGAACCCGCCGGCTGATGCGCCGTCGCAGGCGTACGTGCTGGACATGGTGGTCGAGTCGGCCATCGAGAAGAAGTAAGAAAACAGAAGGGCGGCCGCGAGGTCGCCCTTCTTCCATGGGACACCTTGAAGTCGAGCCATGCTCGGCTGGGCAGAAGGCAGTCCAGCATGGCTCGACTCTACATACCCAACCGCCAAGGAGACAGGCATGATTCTTTCCCGCATTTTCGCGCTCCTGCTGGCCACAACGCCTGCCGGCCTCGCGGCAGCCAGTGATGCCAGCGATCTGCAACGCCTACAGGCATACGAGTGGCATCTCACCCACGCAGTCGACAGCAACGGCAAGCGCCTGGATGCACTGTTCATCGCCAGTGATCCGCCCGTCGGTCTGTTGTTCCGCGGCACCAGTGCCAACGTGCTGAACCTGTGCAACGGCATGGGCGGCCCATACACGTTGAAAGACAGCCAGCTCACGTTGGGCAGCATGGAACAGAACCTGAAGGGATGCTTCGGTGCCAAAGGCGAACAGGAAACCGAAGCCAAGCGCAGGATTCTGGGGGCCTCCACACTGATCATGGGTCGCGCGGGGCCGTTGACCCTGCATACCGCACGTGGCGACACGCTGGTGTTCGCGCCGGTGCCACTGAAAAACAGATGAGAAGTGCAGCCGGTAAGGTCGAGCCGGCTCGATCGGGGCTTTATAGAGGCCAGCCATGCTCGACTGGGCGAAAAGCAGGCGAGCATGGCTACAGAAAGCAAAGTCGGGTTTGGCCCGGCCCTGCAGACGCGCTCAACCCAGCGCAGGATTCAATGTGTAGGTGCCGTGCAACGCCGCTTCGGCCAGCACGTGGCCGTGCATGGCGCGATACGCGTCTGCGGCGGTGAAGCGTGCCGGAAGCTCCAACGAGGCCACGTCCAGCGCAAACACGCGGAAGAAGTAGCGGTGCACGCGTTCGTCGTTGAACGGCGGATACGGGCCGTCGTAGCCCAGATAGTCACCGGCCATGTCCGGATTGCCGGCAAACCAGCCGGTGAAGTCGTTCAGGCCCTGGCGGCTGCCGGCCGGGCCCGCCGGTGCGGTCTTGCCCTTCACCACGAAGCCATCGCTGCAGCTGCCAGCGGCGATCTCCTGCACCGAGGCCGGAATGTCGGCCATCACCCAATGCACGAAGTCGCAGCGCGGCTGGTCGCGCGGCACGGTCATGTCGCTGCGGCCGACCATTTCCGGAACGGTCGGCACATCCGGATCCACGCACACCAGCAGGAACGAACGCGTGCCTTCCGGCGCGCCGTTCCAGGCCAGGTGAGGGTTGCGGTCCGGCGCGAAGCCTGCGGCATCGCCAGCGGCGAACTCGCGGTCGATCGGCGCGCCGTTGGTCAGGCTGTGGCTGCTCAGTTGCATCGGCTTCTCCTTACTCTTCCGGGTAACCCAGGCGCACCGCAATCGGGGTGAGCTTGGCAAAGGCGGCGCTCATCACGTCGCGATAGTTGCGCCAGTGGCCCGGCGGGAAGCGCGGTGCGCCCAGCTGTGCGGCCGGCGGCATCTGCCGCTCGAACAGGCGTCCCAGCAGCTCGGCCATCGCATGCGGATCGTTGCCGATCTGGTCGATGCGCAGCAGCACGTGCGGGTACAGATCTTCCTCGTGCAGGGTGGCAACCTGCGCCAGCGCGCGTGCCAGCCATTCGCTGGCTTCAGCCAGCGAGGTCATCGCCAGCGGTGCGGCGGCGCCGTAGGCCACCCAGTCCAGCAGCATGTCGCGCGGATCACGCAGCACCAGCACCAGGCGCCCCTGTGGCAGCTGCGGGCGCAGCGCCCACAGCAGTGCGTTGTCCCACCACAGCAGCCAGTCGATGACGGCATCACCCTGCACGCCGCGCACGGGCAGCTGCTCGCGCCAGCGCTGCACCAGGCGCTCCGGGGTCAGCACGCCGGAGGCGAGGTCCTGCAGCGTGTGGTAGTTCTGGAATGCATCATCCGGCGGATTGCTGGTGTAACGGTCGCTGCGCAGCACCGGGCTGGCGGCGGCCAGGCCGGTCGCAACCCGCTCCACGCCCGAACCCGGCGCGCCCCACAGGAAGATCGGCGCGGAGCTGGCATCAGCGTCGATCTCGCCCTTGTCCGGCCAGCTCGGCGGCGCCTTGGCCTGCGGCGGCAGCGGCAGGCGCTGCGGCGCCTGGTCGGCCTGCAGCGCCATCCACGTCTGCAACGCCTGTTCCGGCTGGCCAGCGCGATCCTGGATTTCACCCAGCCAGGTACGCAGGTCGGCGCGATGGCCGTCCGGCGCCCTGTCGATCAGCGCCTGCACGCGGGCGATCGCGGCGACCGGATCACGCTGCAACAGGCCTTCAACCAGGCGGGTTTCGCCGCTGACGCGGCCCGGTTCGAGGCTGACGATACGCTCGGCGATGGCTTCAGCCTGTTCGTGTTCGCCCACCATGTCATGCAGGCGCAGGCGCGCTTCCAGGGCCGGCAGATGACCTGGCATCGCGTCCATCCAGCGTTCCACGGTCGCGGCGGCGGTCGGGCTGCCCACTTCTTCCACGGCCAGGCGCGCCAGCCACAGGTCGTGCAGCTGCGGGTGCTGCTCCAGGGCGGCGTCCAGGCGCGCGCGCGCCTCGTCTTCGCGGCCCAGGCGCTGCCAGGACATCAGCAGCAGCTGCAGCACCTGGCGGTCGTCGGGGATCGATTCCAGCAACGGCAGCAGGTGGTCCAGCGCCCGCAGCGGCTGGCCACCGCGCAGCGACAGTTCACCGGCCAGGCGGCGCATCGACGGCGTATCCATGCCTTCCTGCTGCAGGGCGATCTGCATCGCTTCGGCAGCCGCCTCCAGGTTGCCCTGGCGCAGCGCCAGCTGCACCACCAGGCCATGCAGCGAGCTGATGGCCGGGTTCAGTTCCAGCACGCGGCGGAACGCCTGCTCGGCGAAGGCCAGCATGTCCTTGCCCAGGTAGGCGAAGCCCAGCGCGTACAGCACGCGGGTGTCGTTGGGCTGCGCCTGGTTGGCCGCCGACAGCAGCGTCAGCGCACGATCCGGATCGTCACGGCGCAGCGCGATCATGCCGTCGATGGTCAGCAGTTCCGGGTGATCCGGCTCAACGCGCGAGGCCAGCGTGGACAGGCGCTGGGCTTCATCGAAGTCGTTGCGGCCGATCGCCAGGTGCGCCTGCATCAGGTAGGCGGAGAAGGAGTTCGGGTCGAGCCCGGTGGTGCGCGCCAGCGCTTCGTCGGCGCCTTCGTACTGGCGCAGGGCCAGCAGCAGGCCAGCATGCTGCAGGTGCAGCTGGGCGTCGTCCGGTGCCAGCTGCAACGCCTGCTGCAGGGCTTCCATGGCATCTTCGGCCTTGCCCTGCTGCTGCAGCGCAAGCGCCAGCCAGCGGTGGGCGCCGGCCTGGCCGGGTTCATCACGGGTCCATGCCTGGGCCAGCTGCACGGCCTGGTCGGCCTGGTTCTGGCGCAACGCTTGGATGATCTGGTCTTGCATGGCGGTCCGGTTCAAGTGCAAACCCGCATTGTAGCGGTCCGCGCACCGGTGCCGGTTCAGCCCGCCAGCACCCGCTGCAGGCGCTGCGCCACCCAGCGCTCGGAGAAGCCGTCACCCCGCCAGTTTTCCAGGAAGCCGCAGTGGCCTCCCCAGCAGGCGGTTTCCAGGTGCGCCTGGCGCGGCAGCTGCCAATCGCTGAAGGTCGCGTACGGGATCACCGGGTCGTCCTGCGCCATCAGGATGTCGGCCGGCACCTGCAGGGTGGACAGGCGGTCACCGGCAATCGAGTAGCCATCGAAATAGGCCTGCAGCGAGCCGAAGGTGGTGTGCCGTTCGACCAGCCAGGCGGTCAGTGCACGGATGTCCAGTTTCAGCACGCGGTCGTCACAGTCGCTCAGCTCGGGGAACAGATCGCGCTTGCGGCGCAGCGAGCCGGCCCACTTGCGGCGGAAGTACCAGTCGTACATCGCCGGGCCGTTCTCGATGTTCTCCATGGTCAACGCCGGATCCAGCACCGGGCACACCGAGGCCACGCGCAGCAGCGGCACGCCGGCGGCCGGTGCACGCAGAGCCAGGCGCAGCACGAAGTTGCCACCCAGTGAATAGCCGGCGGCCACCAGCGGCAGCTGCGGCCAGCGCTGGGCGATGTCGCCTGCGGCGTGCACCACTTCATCGATGAGATTGGAGTGGAAGATGCCGGGATTGAGATGATGGGTGTTGCCGTGGTCGCGGAAGTTCAGCCGCACCACGTCGAAGCCCTGCTCGATCATGCGCGCGGCGGCCATGCGCATGTAACTGGATTCGGCACTGCCTTCCCAGCCATGCAGCAGCAGCGCGACACCCTTCGGCTCGCGGCCTTCGACATGACTGTGCCAGCCCTGCAGGCGCACGCCATCACCGCCATCGAGGATCAGCTCTTCGCTGACTGCACCGGTGGCCGCCAGCAGCAGCAGGCCGCGCTGCAGGCGCATGCGGCTGGAACTGAGCATCGACTGCAGGTGCGGATTGCGCAGCCAGCGCGGCGGCTGATAGTCAGCCGCATGCAGCGTCGGCGTACCGGCGTCCAGGACAGGTGGCGGTATCAGGGCCACCGCACCCTCACTGCGTGCTCATGGCCGCCACGATGCGCGCGCGCGAGGTTTCCGCGATGCGTCGACGGCCTTCCAGGTCCTGGGTACCGATCGGCTCCAGGAAATGCACTTCGGTATGCCGCGCCGGCTCACCCAGCAGGCGCAGGAAATTGGCGGCGAAACTCTCGCCCGGGCCGAACGCGACGATGGTCTGTGCGTCGCCCTTCATCCCGTACACCAGCGCCACCGGCTGCACCGGCACGCCGGTTTCAACCGCGGCCTGGAAGATGCGGGCATGGAACGGCCCCACTTCGTGGCCACCGCGGGTGCGCCCTTCCGGGAACACACCGACCGCCTTGCCGGCACGCAGGCGATCGGCCATCACCTGCATCACCCCACCGAGCGATTCGGTGTTGCCACGCTGATGGAAGATGGTCTGGCCGCGCGCGGCGAGCCAACCCACCAACGGCCAGCTGGCGATCTCGCGCTTGGCAACGAAGCCCATCATGCGCTGGCTGTGCAGGATGGAGATGTCGACCCAGCTGACGTGGTTGGCGACGAACAGAACGGCACCGGGCAAGGGCTGGCCCACCCGTGACAGGCGGAAGCCGAAGATCCACATCAGCCCGCCCTGCCACCAGTTCACCACCTTCGCGCCGAAGGTATCCTCGCCCACGCGCAGCTCGCCCCACGGCGGAAGCATGCCGATCAGGATCAGCGGCAGGAACACGGTGATGTGGACCAACAGCAGCGGTACGCGGTACAGGTAACGGCACACACGCGCCACGCCGCCACGGGGGGCCGGAGTGGGGGAAGTCATCCGCGCACGATACCGGAGCGCCGCGGCAGCTGCCAGCCGATTTAGGCCATAACCGCCATTGACCGGGGCAATCGGCGGGGAACGCTGGGTTCTGCCGCCGTCAACACGCCCGACGGGGGCTCAACCGTGGCCGGCGGCCACCACCGCCAGGGTCAGCCGCGAGATGCACACCAGCCGGCCCTGCCCGTCCTCGATGCGGATTTCCCACAACTGGGTACTGCGGCCCACGTGCAGCGCGCGCGCGGTGCCGGTGACAGTCCCCGAGCGCACCGCACGCACATGGTTGGCGTTGATTTCCAGGCCCACACAGATCTGCTTTGCGGTATCCACGCACAGGTTGCCGGCGCTGCTGCCCAGAGTCTCGGCCAGCACCACCGAGGCACCGCCGTGCAGGATGCCGTAGGGCTGCCGGGTGCGCTCGTCCACCGGCATGGTGGCCTGCAGCCAGTCTTCGCCCGCGGCGCTGAAGACGATGCCCAGCGACTCGATCGCCGTGTTGCGGCTGAGCGCATTGAGCTGCTCGATGGAAACAGCTTCGCGGAACACCTGGGTCATGCGGGCACCTTCAGAGAATGGGAACGAGGCCGGCACCGAATGCGGTCAGCATGCGCACCAGCAGCCACTTCGGGCCGACGTTGACTTCGGGGAAGTCGCCGACGGCAACGTAGCAGCGATGGAAATCCGGGTCCTGCCGTGGCAGCGGCTGCGGGCAGTCCGGGCCGGGCTTGAACTCGTAGTCGGTGGCATAGCGCCACGGCCAGAAGTCGAGAATCGGCAGCGCTTCGGAGGCCTTGCCGACACTGTAGTTCAGGCCCGACAGCACCGGCGGCTTGGCCCGCGGCGCCACCGTCCACGCGTTCTGCGGATGGGTATCGCGCAGGATGCTTTCGGCCAGCTGCTCGGCGAAGACCGGATCGTCGATGATCACCGCGCCTTCGGTGTTGTAGTTCTCGCTGCGCGGATCGAAGTTGTGGGTGCCGACCACGCCGATGCGGCGGTCGACCACCAGCGACTTGGCGTGCAGGCCCATGCGGGCACCCTTGCGGGTGACCGGCAGCGGCTTGTTGACCGCCTTGCTGCCCAGGAACGACGGACGCGTCTCGGTACGCAGCAGGCGCGTTTCCACTTCGCTGCCAGCGGCACGACGGCGTTCGCGGGCGTTCTGGTAGGCGCTGCCGGTACGCGGATGGTTCACCGGTACCTGCCTGCGGGTCGCGGCCAGATCCCCATCGCTGCCACCGCCGGCATTGCTGCCAGCGGCGCTGCCGCCAATCAGCGGATTGCGCCCGCCGTTGTCGTCGCCCGCGGGCGCGGCGATCGGATCAGGCAGCAGGTTGCGGTAGTCGACCGGTGCATCCAGCGGGAACGGCTTGTATTCGAAGATGTTGAAGCCCAGTTCGCGCATGTTGCGCCGCTTGTACTTGTACGACAGCGCATACACGATCGGGTTGTCGGTGGCCGCCAGGCTGTTGCTCGACACCACCACGCGCGGTGGCTGCGGGCGCTTGCGCAGCTCGCGGAACAGCTTCTGCGCCGGCTTGGACAGCACCAGGTACGGGGTCTGCAGGATCACTTCCTTCTGCGCACCGGCAATGAGTGCATCCAGCTGTGGCTCGGTCACGTGCTGGCCGGCCAGCGGGGCATCGGCTTTCTCGCGGCGGTGCTTGCGCGGCAGGTCGGCGACGTAGCGCACCGAGGCCACCGGCAGCGCGGTATCCACGAAGGAACGGGTGACGAAGTCCATGTCATTGGCTTCGGCGCTGACCCGCTGCACCCGCTCGGGGCGGCGGAAGGTGGCCGGTGGCAGCACCGGCACGCCCTCGCGCAGCAGGGTGCGGCCCACGTCATTCAGGCGCTCGGCCGGCACGCTGCGGTGGGCGCGCCAGAACGCATCGAAGTTGGCCGCCATCGCGCGCGCTTCCGGGCCGGCGATCATGACGTCGCGGTCGCGGAAGTTGTACTCGCGGTCCCAGTCGTAATAGTCGTCCTGGTAGTTGCGGCCGCCGACCACGCCGATCGCATCGTCGATCACCAGCAGCTTGTTGTGCATGCGCTGGTTGAACCGGCGGAAGCAGCACAGCACGCTGCCGGCGTAGTCGAAGTAGTTCAGCCGGGCCTTGCCGAAGGTCGGGTTGTAGACCCGCAGCTGGAAGTTCTGGTGGGCACCGGACAACGCGCCGAGGATCTGCAGGTCGGAAATCGCCGAGAGCTGGTCGATCAGCACCCGCACCTTCACCCCGCGCCGCGACGCGGCCAGCAGTTCGTCGATGACCAGCCGCGCGCTGTCGTCCTTGTCGAAGATGTAGGTCTGCAGGTCGATGCTGCGGGTGGCACTGCGCAGCAGGTTCAGGCGCGCCACCAGGGCGCCCTCCCCCTCGTCCAGCAGGGTGGCGTAGTGGCGCGGCTGCTCCGGGGTGGATTCGGTGAACGCCCGGCCGGCCAGCGCACGCAGCGGCGAGTCCTGCGCGCAGCGGTCGGCGCGCTGGCAGTCGACCTGGGTCGATCGCGCCTGCACGGCGATCGCTTCGGCACGGTCGCGCTCGGCAGTGGACAGCGATGCACAACCGCTGCCCAGCAACACGGTTGCCAGCGCCAGTACACGCAGCAGGAGGTTCACGGTTTCGGCGCCTCGCTCAGGCGCGCTCGCAATACGAAGGTCACTCGGTCACTCAAGGCAAGCTGCCAGCTGTCCATTCCATACCGGCCTCGCTGCACGGTACCGCGGCTGACGACGTCGCAATCATAGCCGGGTCGGGCGCACTCCGCCTTCTCGACCTTCAGTGTCTCGGGGTGGCTGATCCCGCGCAGGGTCAGCCGCCCGTTGATGTCGCCCCCGTCTTCCACGGTCTCCGGCCAGTACGGCAGCGAGTCGAACTCGACCACCGGGTGGCGGCCCGCGTCGAAGAACTCCTCGCCGCGCATCCAGCCGGTGTAGCGCGCCTTGCCGGGGATTTCGACCGAGCGCGTGAACATCTTCAGGTGCACCTGGTGGCGGCCATCGGAGAGGACCTCGATGCGACCTTCGAAGTGCGGGAACAGGCCTTCGATGCGCTGCCCGAAGCGGGTGCGCACCTCGAAACCGATCTGCGAGCGTTGGGTATCCAGGCGCAGGACCCGGTGCGCCTCGGCGACCACCGGCGGCAGGGGCGTTGGCGGTGGCGCGGCAGCCCAGGCCGCGCCGGAAACCAGCAGCACGGGCAGCAGAAAGCGGCTGCGCCGCGCCAGGCTCATTGGATCACGGCCACCAGAACGCGTTCAGGCTGGCCACGCCCGGCTCGATCGAGGCCTCGCGCGGGAACCCGAGCACGGCAATGCCAGCCGGCGGCATGCCGCGGTAGTCGCTGCTGGTGCCTTCCGTCATCAACGCCACCAGGCGCTCCAGGCCGGGGTTATGGCCGACGATCAGCACCCGGTCGAGGTCACGGCGGTCGTCCACCAGCGCCGCAAGGGTGCCGGGGGTGGCCTCGTAGATACGGTCTTCCAGGCGCTTCTCGACGTAGCCGATGGTGCCGAGCACGGCTTCCAGGGTTTCCCGGGTGCGCCGCGCCGGTGAGCACAGCACGCAGTCCGGCAGCAGGTTTTTCTCCTTCAGCCACTTGCCGGCGGCTTCGGCTTCGGCGAGCCCCACCGGCGACAACGGCCGGTCGAGGTCGGCCTGGCCGGGGGTCGCCGGTTCGGCATGGGCATGGCGCAGCAGGATCAATTCACGCATCGCGGGTTTCCATGAAGAAGAGGATGCAGCAGAAAGAGTGATGCAGGCATCAAAGCTTGAGCCAGGACAGCAGCGGCTCCCAGTCGGCCTGGTGCTCGCGCACCTGGGCCGAGCGGTAGTCGAACAGGCTGCGGCCAAGGCCGGTCATGACCACGTAGCTCTGGCTGTCGCGCAGCTGCGCGACCACCGGGTACGGCCATTCACCCAGCATCTGCAGCGCCTGCTGCGAGGTCTGGGTCCATGGCTTGGTACGGTTGAGCACCAGCCCCACCGGCAGCTTGCGGCTGTGCACGCGCGGGTTCTGGGCCAGGCTGTTGAGGAAGCCGACGATCGCTTCGATGTCCAGCGCCGAGGGCAGCACCGGTACCACCACCGCGTCGGCAGCGTCGAGGAAATGGGGAATATCGTCAGCCAGGGCACCGGCCGGCGCGTCGATGATGACGGTGTCGGTGCCATCGGGCAGCTTCTGCGCCCACTGCTTCTTCCGATACACATCGATCGGCAGCACCGCACTTTCCAGCCCGGCACGGCGTTGTGCCCAGCGGGTGCTGGAGCCCTGCGGGTCGGCATCGGCAATCACCGTGGCCTTGCCCTGCAATGCCGCGTACGCGGCCAGGTGGGTGGCGACGGTGGTCTTGCCCACCCCGCCCTTGGAACCGGCCACCAGGATCGTCTTCATGCCAGCCTCGCTTCCGGGTACGTGCCCCGAGCGTACACCGGCGATGGTGACGGGAGGTAGCGTCGTGCTGAACCAGCGGCCATCGCCTTTGCTATCGTGGCGCCCCCGAAGGATCGAACCGGCATGAGCGAACTGCAGGATCTGAGCGCGTTGATCCGCGCCAACACCCCACTGATCGTCATCGAGACCCAGGACGAGGGTCGCATCGTCGAGCTGTTCCGGCAGACGCTGATGCACGTATGGCGGGCGCTGCACCGCTGGTCGATCACCGAGGGCCTGCGCCGGATCGACCTGGACAGCGAAGACCCGCCGGTCGGGCCGCCCGACGCCAGCGCGGCCCTGCAGATGATCCGCCAGGCGGAGCAGCGCGGGGTCTACCTGCTGCTCGATTTCCATCCCTACCTGGGCTATGCCAGTCACCAGCGCGCCCTGCGCGACCTGATCCAGCGCCGCCACAGCGAGCCGCATGTGCTGGTACTGATTGGTGCCAAGGTGGAGCTGCCGGCCGAGCTGGAAGCACTGGCGGTGCGCTTCAACCCGCGCCTGCCCGATGCCAACGCCCTGTTGAAGATGCTGCGCGAAGAGGCCGACGCCTATGCGCGTGAGCATGGCGGCCGCCGGGTTGAAGTCGACAGCGAGGCGGTGAAGAAGATCCTGAAGAACCTGCAGGGCCTGAGCCTGGTCGATGCCCGGCGCATCGCCCGCCAGCTGATCTACGCCGATGGCGCGCTGCGCGACGACGACCTGCCACAGCTGGCACGGCTGAAGTTCGAGCTGCTCAACCGCAGCGGCCACCTGTTCTTCGAGCACGACAGCGCGCGCTTCGGCGATGTGGCCGGTGCCAACCGGCTCAAGCGCTGGATCAACCAGCGCCGCGTGGCCTTCATTGCCGGTTCGGCCCCGGCCGGGCTGGACCCGCCGCGCGGCATGCTGCTGCTGGGCGTACAGGGCTGCGGCAAGTCGATGCTGGCCAAGGCCACCGCCGCCGGCTTCGGCGTACCACTGCTGCGCCTGGACGTGGGCGCGCTGTACAACAAGTACCACGGCGAGACCGAGGCCAACCTGCGCCAGGCGCTGGCCTCGGCCGAGCAGCTGGCGCCCTGCGTGCTGTGGATGGACGAGATCGAGAAGGGCCTGGCCAGCGGTGGCGAGGACGGCGGCGTGTCACGCCGCGTGCTCGGTTACCTGCTGACCTGGATGGCCGAGCGCAAGGCGCCGGTGTTCATCGTCGCCACTGCCAACCAGGTGCACGAGCTGCCTGCCGAACTGCTGCGCAAGGGCCGCTTCGACGAGATCTTCTTCGTCGACCTGCCCTCGCCTGACGTGCGCGTGGAACTGCTGCGGCTGCACCTGGGCCGGCGCCAGCTCAACGCCGACGACTTCGCACTGCCCGCGCTGGCGGCGGCCGCCAATGGGTTCTCCGGCGCCGAGATCGAGCAGGCGATCGTCGCCGGCCTGTATGCGGCGCATGCCGAGGGCCGGCCGCTGGACACCGAGCTGCTGATGAACGAGATCCGTGCGACGCGGCCGCTGTCGGTGCTGATGGCCGAGCAGGTGGAGGCATTGCGGGCGTGGGCGTCGGGGCGGACAGTTTCCGCGGACGATTGAGTTTCCAGCGAACGGCGCAGCCCCTCGTGGTTGTTCGCTGAAGGCGAATGCCGGGTGGGGCCGGGCGGGCAGGCCGCGCAGGGGACGCTGCAAGTACGTCCATGTAAGCTCGATCGCCGCATCCATGCGGCTCACGCCCCTGCGCAGCCTGCCCGCCCGGCCTCTGACAGTTTCCGTTGGCGATCAGCCACGTAGAAGAAAGAAGAAGAGCAAAAGCAAAAGCGCTTGGCCGGCCGCTCTTTGTAGAGCCGAGCCCACGCTCGGCTGCTCTTCGATCAGATATCGAATAGTCGATTCCGATACAGATTCATCCACGCATGACGTGGATCTACCGTGTCGACCAAGGTCGACACCTACCCACAGCTGCGAAAATCTGTCGAAGGCGGGGCACTGTGGGTTTGCGGGGTGTGAGCCGCATGGATGCGGCGACCAAGCCCCCATGGATGGGTTTACGGCGTCCCCGCAAACCCACAGTGCCCCGCCATCCCACCGGAAGACCGCTGTTGCTGTTGCTGTTGCTGTTGCTGTTGCTTTGGCTTTGGCTGTTGCCTCTGCGGGTGCCGGGTGCAACCCGGCCGAACCCCTCCCTCAGGGCCAGGCAGGCGGCGCGGCAACCCACGCCTGCTGCACCTCGGCCAGCGACGCACGCTCGTCCTCCCGCCACTGCGGCAGCAGCTGCCCATAGTTGGCCGTGGTATTCCACTGCGTCGGCTCGGTGCGTACCGCAGCCGCATACCACTGCACCGCTTCCTGTTTCTTCCCCATCCGCCACAGCGCCAGCGCATAGGTCGGCGGTACCCAGCTGGGCTTGCTGCGCGCATTGCCGGCCGAAGCCAGCCACTGTTCCAGCGCTGCCTCCGGCTTGCCCTGGCGCAGCAGGTCCCAGCCGTAGTTCCAGCGCACGCTGCGGCCACTGCTGCTCTGCGCCGGGGCCTCTTTCAGAGCTTCGCCGTACAGCTGCTCGGCCAGTTCACCGCGACCCTGCGCCCCGGCCACCGATGCCAGCTGTACCGTCGCCTCGACCGCGCGGCGGCCGCGTTCACGCAGCTTGACCAGCTGGGCCACCAGGTCATCGCCCTCGCCGTGCACCGCCACCATCGGCGTGGCCGCCGGGTCGTTGTCGAAGTAGAACTCCTGTGGTGCCGGCACGACCGGCGCGGCCCACGCAGTGACCACTCCCGAGGCCAGCAGCATGCTGGCCAGGATCTTTCCTGGAACTGACATCCCTTCTCCCCAGGCCGCAACTGCAGCCTCCCTCTCTCTTCCCGATCCTAACCCCAGCACCGCCACGGGCGCGAGTGCCGGGGCCTGCGCGGCCCCGCTGCTACAATTCGCGCCTTTCCCGCCGCGTGCCTGCACGCGGCCGGTGCCAGCCGATCCTACCGGGCCAGCCATGACCAGTACCGCGCAACTCACTTCGCCCTCTTCCGCCGACCTGATCGACCGTGACTACACGCTCGACCACAAGTACACCCGCAACAAGGGGCGGATCTACCTGAGTGGCGTGCAGGCGCTGGTACGGCTGCCCTTGATGCAGCGCCTGCGCGACGCCGCCGAAGGCATCGACAGTGCCGGCTTCGTCAGCGGCTACCGCGGCAGCCCCCTGGGTGGCTTCGATCTGGAGCTGTGGCGCGCGCGCAAGCATCTTGAGGCCGCCAAGGTGAAGTTCACCCCCGGCCTGAACGAGGACCTGGGCGCCACCATGGTGTGGGGCACGCAGCAGACCAACCTGTTCCCCGGCGCCAACGTGCAGGGCGTGTTCGGCATGTGGTACGGCAAGGGCCCGGGCGTGGACCGCTGCGGCGACGTGTTCAAGCATGCCAATGCTGCGGGTACCTCGCGCTACGGCGGCGTGCTGGCGCTGGCCGCCGATGACCATGCCTGCCGCAGCTCGACCCTGCCGCACGGCAGCGAAGACGAATTCGTCAGCGCGATGATGCCGGTGCTGAACCCGGCCGGCGTGCAGGACATCCTGGACATGGGCCTGCTGGGCTGGGCGATGAGCCGCTATACCGGGCGCTGGGTCGGCTTCAAGACGATCGCCGAGACCGTGGAATCGTCGGCGTCGGTGGAGGTCGATCCGCTGGCACGCCGCATCGTGCTGCCGGAAGACTTCGAGATGCCCTCGGGCGGCCTCAACATCCGCTGGCCGGACCCGCCGCTGGACCAGGAAATGCGCCTGCACCGCTATGCGGTGAAGGCCGCGCAGGCCTTCGCCCGCGCCAACGCCGTCGACAAGGTGGTGATGGACGCGCCGCGTGCGCGGCTGGGCATCGTCACCACCGGCAAGAGCTACCTGGACGTGCTGCAGGCGCTGGAATACCTGGGCCTGGATGAAGCCGCATGCGCTGACATCGGCATCCGCGTGTACAAGGTCGGCATGACCTGGCCGCTGGAGCCGGAAGGCATCGCCCGCTTCGCGCAGGGCCTGGAAGACATCATCGTGGTGGAGGAGAAGCGTGCCTTCATCGAGCGCCAGATGAAGGAACAGTTCTTCAACTGGCCGGCCAGCTGGGGCCAGCGCCCGTCCATCGTTGGCAAGTACGACGAGAGCGGCGAATGGATCCTGCCGTCCACCGGTGAACTTACGCCGGCCACCATCGCCGGCGTGATCGGCCGCCGCATCCAGAAGTTCTTCAACAACGAATCGATCGAGCAGCGCCTGCAGTGGATGCAGGAGAAGGAAGCCGAGCTTGCGCTGCCGCGCGCCAGCTTCCCGCGCGTACCGCATTACTGCTCGGGCTGCCCGCACAACACCTCCACCCAGGTGCCGGAAGGCTCGCGGGCGCTGGCCGGCATCGGTTGCCATTACATGGTGACCTGGATGGACCGCAGCACCGATACCTTCACCCACATGGGTGGCGAAGGCGTGACCTGGGCCGGGCAGGCTCCGTTCACCGACACCCCGCATGTGTTCCAGAACCTGGGCGACGGTACCTACTTCCACAGCGGTTCGCTGGCGATCCGCCAGGCGGTCGCCGCCGGCGTCAACATCACCTACAAGATCCTCTACAACGATGCGGTGGCGATGACCGGCGGCCAGCCGGTGGACGGCCCGCTGAGCGTGCCGGACATCGCAAAGCAGATGCGCGCCGAAGGCATCCACACCATCGTGGTGCTCTCGGACAACATCGGCAAGTGGACCGGCCAGCGCGAGCACTTCCCCAGCGATGTCGAGTTCCACGACCGCAGCGAACTGGACGAAGTGCAGAAGCGCCTGCGTGAAGTGAAGGGTGTTTCGATCCTGATCTACGAACAGACCTGCGCCACCGAGAAGCGCCGCCGCCGCAAGCGCGGCAAGCTGGAAGACCCGCAGAAGCGCGTGCTGATCAACTCGCTGGTCTGCGAAGGCTGCGGCGACTGCGGCAAGAAGAGCTTCTGCGTGTCGGTACTGCCGAAGGAAACCGAGTTCGGACGCAAGCGCGAGATCGACCAGTCCAACTGCAACAAGGACTATTCCTGCGTGAACGGGTTCTGCCCGAGCTTCGTCACCGTGCACGGCGGCCAGCCGCGCAAGGGCAGCAAGCGTGATGCCTCCACCCTGCTGGACAACCTGCCGGCGCCGACCATCCGCAGCACCCTGGAACAGCCCTGGAACATCCTGATCACCGGCGTGGGCGGTACCGGCGTGGTGACTATCGGCGCGCTGCTGGGCATGGCCGGCCACCTGGAAGGCAAGGGCGCGACCGTGCTCGACCAGACCGGCCTGGCGCAGAAGGGTGGCGCGGTGACCACGCACATCCGCATCGCCCGCCGACCGGACGACATCCACGCCGTGCGCATCGCCGCCGGTGAAGCCGACCTGGTGCTGGGCTGCGACATGGTGGTGGTCAACGACTACTGGGCGCTGTCGAAGGTGCGTGCCGGCCGTTCGCAGGTGGTGCTGAACACCTACGAAGCGATGCCGGGCACCTTCACCACCCGCCCGGACATGCAGTTCCCCGCCGCCGACATCGTGGCCGGTGTGCGCGTGGCGCTGGGGGGCGAGGAACCGCTGCTGCTCGATGCCACCCAATTGGCCACCGCGCTGCTGGGCGACGCCATCGCCGCCAATCTGTTCATCCTCGGCTACGCGTGGCAGCAGGGCCTGGTACCGTTGTCGTTCGAGTCGCTGATGCGCGCCATCGAACTCAACTGCGCCGCCGTGGCGATGAACCAGCAGGCCTTCGCCTGGGGTCGCCTGGCCGTGGTCGACCCGCAGGCCGTGCAGCAGGCGGCCGGCCTGGTGCGCAACCGCCACACCGATACCGAATCCACCCCGGGCCCGCTGCACCCGCTGCCGCCGGGCGAGTGGGAAGGCAACGAATGGGGTGCCACCGCCGCACCGCGCAACACCGGCGACGAACGCGAACTGCGTGGCCTGCCCTCGCATGGTGGCGACGTGGCGTTCCTGCCGCTGGACGACGCGCGCCTGTCGCGTTCGCTGGACGAAATGATCGAGCGTCGCGCCGCCTTCCTGGTCGAGTACCAGGATGCCGCCTATGCCAACCGCTACCGCAGCCTGGTCGAGCGCGTGCGCGCCGCCGAAGCCGACCGCATCGGTGGCTCCACCGCGCTGACCGAAACCGTGGCCCGCTACCTGTTCAAGCTGATGGCCTACAAGGACGAGTACGAAGTGGCCCGCCTGTACACCAGCGGCGACTTCCAGCGCCGCCTGCAGCAGCAGTTCGAGGGCGACTACCAGCTGCGTTTCCACCTGGCACCGCCGCTGTTCGCCAAGAAGGACGAGCAGGGCCGGTTGCTGAAGAAGGAATACGGCCCGTGGATGTTCAAGGCCTTCGGCCTGCTGGCGAAGCTGAAGTTCCTGCGTGGCGGCCGACTCGACGTGTTCGGCCGCACCGAGGAACGCCGCATGGAGCGCAAACTGATCGGGGATTACGAGGCGACCGTGCAGCTGCTGCTGGATGGCCTCGATGACGACCGCCTGGCGCTGGCGGTGGAGATCGCCAGCGTGCCCGAGCACATCCGCGGCTTCGGCCACGTCAAGGAAGCGCATTTCGCGCAGGCCAAGGCACGGGAAGCGGCGCTGCTGGCGCAGTGGCGCAATCCGAAGGCGCTGCATATCGTGCAGGTGGCTTGAAGGTAGTGCTGGCCGCTGGCCGGCATTGCCCTGCAGCACGCTTCCCTCGGCGACAGTGCCAACGAACGTTGACATTCCGAGTTTAGTCAGCGTTCGTTGACATTTTCCAAAATGCCAACGAACGCTGATATTTTGCTTAAATGTCGGCGAGCGCATACATTTGTGAAATGAGCGTTCTCCGAACTTCCCGAGACTTGGGCGCGGTCATCCGCCAACGTCGCAAGGCACTGCGCTGGGACCAGGCGCAGCTGGCCGAGCGCGTGGGAGTGAGCCGGCAGTGGGTCATCGAAATGGAGAAGGGCAAGCCCCGGGCCGAACTGCAACTTGTGCTGCGGACGGTGAATGTCCTCGGCCTGGTACTGGGCGTTGGTAACGTCGAGGGCGAGGCATCCGTTGCTGATTCGTCGGAAATGCCTCTAGCGCTGCCCGATATCGACACTATCGTGGATAGCAACCGACTGTACCCGGATGAACGTCGCAAGGCAGTTCTGCCGGTCGATCGTCGTAACCGCAGCAAGGATCTCTGAAAGCCTCTTCTCCCTGGACACCGCGCTTCCGGCATGGACCTCAACGTACTCCTTTCCAACAGAGTGGCTGGATACCTGGGGCAGGATGCACATGGGCATCCAACGTTCCGTTACGCGGACAGTTGGCGCCAGACGCCGGGGGCCTATCCCTTGTCTCTCGCACTTCCGTTGGCGCAGGACAGTGCTCCCAGCGCGACGCTTTCCGCAGTGCTGTGGGGATTGCTTCCGGACAACGAAGCACTGCTGCAACGATGGGCCTCGCGATTCCATGTATCAGCCCGCAATCCGATCGCACTGCTGTCCCGCGTGGGTGAGGACTGCGCGGGAGCCGTCCAGTTTGTGAGAAGTGAACGGCTAGCGGCCGTCATTTCAGGCGAGAGCGACAGGCAGGAGCCACTGTCCACGCATGAAATCGCCCAGCGCCTGCAGCGTGTACAGGTGGACCAAGCCGCAGCACGGCGACTCGATGATGTCGGCCAGTTCAGCCTAGCCGGGGCGCAAGCCAAGATCGCCCTGTTACAGCGCGACGATGGGGGCTGGGAGATTCCCGCCGGCCGTGTTCCAACGACCCATATCCTCAAGCCACCCAGCGGCGACTACGACGGATTCGTTGAAAATGAGGTGTTCTGCCTACGTCTGGCCAGACAACTTGGCATGTCGGCCGCGTTTGCTGAAATGATCTGCGTGGAAGACGCACAGGCAATTTCCGTAAGGCGATACGACCGCATACGTACGGCGACTGGATGGCAGCGTGTGCACCAGGAAGACTTTTGCCAAGCTCTGGGCGTGATGCCCCACATCAAGTACCAGAATCAGGGCGGACCTGGTCCTGCCGATCTCGCACGAGTGCTATGGGACCACTCCAGTCAACCGCGGTCGGATGTCGAGGCACTGCTACAGGCACTGCAGTTCAACTACCTCATCGGCGGCACGGATGCGCACGCGAAGAATTATTCGCTGCTGATAGGCGCCCAGGGAAGGGCCCGCCTTGCCCCTCTGTACGACATATCGAGCGCATTGCCCTACGCCGAACTTCAGCGCCGCAAGATCAAGATGGCAATGAGGATCGGCAGCCATTACCGCTGGTGGGACATCCGCTTGATGGATTGGCGGTCTACCGCTGAGGCAATGAGACTTGACGCAGACAAGGCACTGTCTGGATTGTTCGACATGGCCACCCAACTTCCCGCGCTCGCGCGGAAGTCGCATGCGGACCTCCACGCGGAGGGACTTCGTCACCCGGTACTGAACCGCTTGCTTGATGCCATCGATATGAGCTGTCAGCGCTGCCTGCGGCAGTTTGAACAACCCGCAACCTGATCACCCTAACCGCCACAGCAGCAGGCGGTTGTTGGCCGGCATTGCTAGATCACCCAAGCGGGTGAATCCATTATCCGCCGCCAGCGCCTGCACCGCTTCGCTATCGCGGATGCCGCTGCGCGGATCACGCGCCTTCAGCCAGGCATCGAACTGCGCGTTGCTGTCACTGGTGTAGCGGCCGCCGTAGTTGAACGGGCCATACACCGCCAGCAGCGCACCGTGACGCAGCATCGTCGGCAGCGCGCCGAACAGTGCCTGCACGTGTTCCCAGCTCATGATGTGCAGCGTGTTGGCGCTGAATGCGGCGTCGAAGGCGCTGCCCTGTGGCAGGCTGAGCCCCGGCGCCGGCGGCAGTTGTACCTGCAGCGCCAACGGCGGCAGCAGATTCAGCAATGCCGCTTCGGCACGCCATGCTTCGATGCCAGGGAGAAAATCCGGGTGATCACTGGGCTGCCAGCGCAGCCAGGGCCAGCGCTCGGCGAAGAACGCCGCGTGCTGACCGGTGCCACTGCCGATTTCCAGCAGCCGATGACGGTCGCCCATCCACGGGTCGAGCGCGGCGGCGATCGGTTCGCGGTTGCGTTCGCAGGCTGCTGAATACGGCTTGCTCGACATCAGGGACGGTGTCCAGGCGGGGTCGGCCCCATTGTGCACGAGGGGGTGTTGCTCGGCAGGGCGGCGCCCTGCACCCGCCGAAGCAACGGCAACAGCAACAGCGGGCTTCCTGTGGGATTGCGGAGTGGGTCCGGTTGCGGGGGACGCCGTAAATCCGTCCATGGAGGCTCGGTCGCCGCATCCATGCGGCTCACGCCCCCGCAACCGGACCCACCCCGCCTTCGACGGTTTCCTGCGGTCTGTTGGAACGGCTCTTGGGGTCAGATCCGTTTTCCACAGGAAAACGGATCTGACCCCAAAAGTATTTCCGACAGATCGCGGACCCACCCCGCCATCCCACGGAATGCAGGCCTTTGACCTTGACGTTGCCCTGGCCTCTGCGGGTGCAGGGCGCAGCCCTGCCGGCACCTATCCCCATTCAGACAGGTAAGTGCAGGTCACAGGATAAGCAGACGCCTTGTTGCCTCCGCCAATCGGGTCCACATTCCTGTGCAGGAGACGGGCCACCGCCCGTCGTCGAGACACCAGGAGACCTGCATGTCCGCTGCCCCCAGTACCGCCATTTCCCGCGATCCGGCCACCGGCCAGCAGATCGCCAGCCACCCTTTCGCTACCGACGCCGAACTGGACGCCATCCTCGATCGCGGCCAGGTTGGCTTCGCCGCCTGGAGCACGAGGAGCCTCGAACAGCGTGCAGACGTATTGCGTGCGATGGCCGCGGTACTGCGCCGCGACCGTGAAAAGCTGGCTGCGCTGGCTACTGCCGAAATGGGCAAGGTCCAGGCCGAATCCCTGGCCGAAATCGAGAAGTGCGCCGTGCTGTGCGACTGGTATGCCGACCACGGTGCGCAGTTCCTGCGCGACGAGCCGACCCAGGTGCCTGACGACAAGGCTTACGTGTCCTACCTGCCGCTGGGCGTGGTGCTGGGCATCATGCCGTGGAACTTCCCTTACTGGCAGGTGATGCGCGCGGCGGTGCCGATCCTGATGGGCGGCAACGGCTTCCTGCTGAAGCCGGCCGAGAACATCGTCGGTACCGCGCAGCTGCTCGATGCCGCCTGGCGCGACGCTGGGTTGCCGGAAGGCACCTTCATCGCCGCCAACATCAGCCGCGACGGCACCAGCCGCGCGATCGCCGATGACCGCATCGCGGCGGTGACCCTGACCGGCAGTGTGGCCGCCGGCCGCAGCATTGCTGCCCAGGCCGGGCAGGCGCTGAAGAAGGTGGTGCTGGAACTGGGCGGCTCGGACCCGTTCATCGTGCTGGCCGACGCCGATCTGGACGCTGCCGTCGATGCGGCGGTGGCCTCACGCTTCCAGAACACCGGGCAGGTCTGCATCGCCGGCAAGCGCATCATCGTTGAAGACGCGGTATACGACCGTTTCGTGGCGCAGTTCTGCCAGAAGGTGCAGGCGCTGACCATCGGCGATGGTCGTGAAGCGGGTAATCGCATTGGTCCGATGGCACGCCAGGACCTGCTGGAACAGCTGGATGCGCAGGTACGCGCCTCGGTGGACGCGGGCGCGAAGCTGCTGGTCGGTGGCCATCAGCTGGATCGCCCGGGCGCGTTCTACGCACCCACCGTGCTGGCCGACGTGGAGCCGGGCATGCAGGCCTTCGATACCGAGACCTTCGGTCCGGTGGCCTCGATCAGCCGCGCTCGTGATGCCGACCATGCGGTGGAGCTGGCCAACCAGAGCGAGTTCGGTCTCAGCGGCAACCTGTGGACCGGCGACCGTGCCCGTGCGATGCAGCTTGCGCGCCGGCTGCAGACCGGCGGCGTGTTCGTCAACGGATTCTCTGCTTCGGACCCGCGCGTGCCGATCGGGGGCGTGAAGAAGAGCGGCTTCGGCCGCGAGCTCTCCCACTTCGGCATCCGCGAGTTCGTCAACGCGCAGACGGTCTGGTTCGACAAGCGTTGACGCGCAGCTTCCATCCTTCCTGCAACGATCCATCATCAGTCCAGCGAAAAGGACGGCATTCCAATGTCCAAGGGTTCAGATCTGCTTGTCGCCGCACTTGAGAACGAAGGCGTCGAGCGCATTTTCGGTATCCCCGGCGAAGAGAATCTCGACGTGGTCGAGTCGCTACGCCATTCCAGCATCGAGCTGGTCATCACCCGCCACGAGCAGGCAGCGGTATTCATGGCGGCCACCTATGGCCGCCTGACCGGCAAGCCCGGGGTGTGCCTGGCCACGCTGGGGCCGGGCGCGCTGAACTTCACCACCGGCGCCGCCTACGCGCTGCTCGGTGCGTGGCCGGTCATCATGATCACTGGCCAGAAGGGCATCGTGGCCAGCAAGCAGGCACGCTTCCAGATCGTCGACATCGTCAGCACGATGAAGCCACTGACCAAGCAGGCGCGGCAGATCGTCTCGGCGCGCACCATCCCGACGATCGTGCGCGAGGCATTCCGCACCGCGCTGGAAGAGCGCCCGGGCCCGGTGCTGCTGGAGCTGCCCGAAGACATCGCGGCCGATGAGGTCGGGGACGTGGCGCTGATTCCGCCGCACGCGGTGGATCGTCCCATCGCCAGTCCGGAAGCACTGGACCGTGCGGCGGCGATCATCCGCAATGCCAAGCGACCGTTGCTGATGATCGCTTCGGCGGCGTCGCGGCCGCAGTCCAGCGAGGCGCTGTCGGCGTTCGTGCTGCGTGCCGGCATCCCGTTTTTCACCACGCAGATGGGCAAGGGCGCGGTGGCCGGTGGTTCGGGCCTGTACATGGGCACCGCGGCGCTGACCGAGCGCGACTACGTGCACATGGCCATCGACCAGGCCGATGTGATCGTGACCATCGGCCATGAGGTCACCGAGAAGCCGCCGTTCGTGATGCGTCCGGGTGGGCCGACCGTGATCCATATCGGCTATTCGCAGGCGGCGGTGGAGCAGGTGTACTTCCCGCAGGTGGAAGTGATCGGCGATATCGGCCGCTCGCTGACCCAGCTGGCCGACCGCATCGAAGGCGCGGTGCCGAACGCCGATGCGCTGCTGCCGTTGCGCGCGACCATCCTGGAGCACCTGGCCGCCCGTGCCGAGGAGGACGGCTTCACTCCTCAGCGGCTGGTGCATGACGTGCGCCAGGTGATGCCGCCGGACGGCATCGTGGCGCTGGACAACGGCATGTACAAGATCTGGTTTGCGCGTAACTACCGCACTCAGGTGGCCAACACGCTGCTGCTGGACAACGCGCTGGCGACCATGGGTGCGGGTCTGCCGTCGGCGATCATGGCTTCGATCCTGCATCCGCAGCGGCGGGTGCTGGCGGTGTGCGGTGATGGCGGCTTCATGATGAACAGCCAGGAGCTGGAGACCGCGCGCCGGCTGGGCCTGAACCTGGTGGTGCTGATCCTCAACGACGGCGCCTACGGGATGATCCGCTGGAAGCAGGCGGTGGATGGCTTCACCGACTACGGCATGACCTTCAGCAATCCCGATTTCGTGAAGTACGCGCAGGCCTATGGCTGCAAGGGTCATGAGGTGACCGCCATCGAGCAGTTCATTCCGACCCTGGACGCGGCGTTCAACGAGGGCGGGGTGCACCTGGTATCGGTGCCGGTGGATTACTCGGAAAACCAGCGGGTGCTGGTGGACGAGCTGCGGCAGGCCTTCCCGGGGAACGGCTGAGGTAGCGCCGGGCCACGCCCGGCGGATTCGTGCGCCGACCGACCGCCGGGCATGGCCCGGCGCTACCGGGCGCTGCCGGGGCCGGGGCGGGGCGGTTTTGGTATGCTGTCCAACCGGCTTTGCCGGCGCAGCATCCCCCCTCACTACACGATTCCCGCAGATCCATGAGCGAAGCTACCGATACCCCCCCCGTCGACGAAAACAAGTTGATTGCCGAGCGCCGTGAGAAACTCAAAGCGCTGCGTGGGCAGGGCATCGCGTACCCGAACGATTTCCGTCGCCAGGACTTCGCCGGGCGCCTGCAGGATGAGTTCGCCGATGCCGAGCAGTGGACCGCCGAAGCGCTGGAAGCCGCCGGCCGCACGGTGAAGATGGCCGGCCGCCTGATGGCCAAGCGCATCATGGGCAAGGCCAGTTTCGCGCAGATCCAGGACGAGTCCGGTCGCATCCAGCTGTTCCTGCAGGGCACGGTGCTGGGCGATGCCTATACCGCCTTCAAGGGCTGGGACGTGGGCGACATCATCGCCGTCGAAGGCGGCCTGACCCGGACCAAGACCGGCGAGCTGTCGGTCAAGACCGAATCGATCCGCCTGCTGACCAAGTCGCTGCGCCCGCTGCCGGACAAGTGGCATGGCCTGGCCGACGTCGAGCAGCGCTATCGCCAGCGCTACGTCGACCTGATCGTGACCCCGGAATCGCGCGCGGTGTTCATCAAGCGCTCGAAGATCATCCGCGCCATGCGCGCGTGGCTGGACAACCGCGACTTCCTGGAAGTCGAGACGCCGATGATGCATTACATCCCCGGCGGCGCGGCGGCCAAGCCGTTCACCACCCACCACAACGCGCTGGACCTGGACCTGTACCTGCGCGTGGCGCCGGAGCTGTACCTCAAGCGCCTGACCGTGGGTGGCCTGGAGCGCGTGTACGAGATCAACCGCAACTTCCGCAACGAAGGCGTCAGCACCCGCCACAATCCGGAATTCACCATGATGGAGCTGTACGAGGCCTATGCCACGTACAACGAGATCATGGACCTGACCGAAGGCGTGATCCGTGACGTGGCCCAGGCGGTCAACGGCGGCACCGAGGTGGAGTGGGACGGTGCGAAGATCGACCTGGGCCCGGCGTTCCGCCGCTGGCGCATGGACGAGGCGGTGCGTCACCACAACCCGGAAATCTCTGCGGCCGACTGCACCGACCGCGACGCGCTGCTGCGCCATTGCGAGCGCTTGAAGATCCGAGTCAAGCCGTCCTACGGCTGGGGCAAGCTGCTGCTGGAGATCTTCGAGGCCACTGTCGAGCACACCCTGATCCAGCCGACCTTCATCACCGACCACCCGGTGGAAGTCTCGCCGCTGGCCCGCGCCAACGATAACGATCCGGGCTACACCGACCGCTTCGAGCTGTTCGTCAACGGCAAGGAGCTGGCCAACGGCTTCTCCGAGTTGAACGACCCGGAAGACCAGGCCCAGCGCTTCCAGGCCCAGGTAGCGGCGAAGGAGGGTGGCGACGACGAGGCCATGCATTACGACGCCGACTACATCCGTGCGCTGGAGTACGGCATGGCCCCGACCGGCGGCCTCGGCATCGGCGTCGATCGCCTGGTAATGCTGCTGACCGGCAGCAGCTCGATCCGCGACGTGCTGCTGTTCCCGTACATGCGTCCGGAGCAGTAAGTCGTCTTTTTGACTCCTGTTTGTGCGCGCCGTCGCGAAATGAGACGGCGCGATTGACGCCTCCCGCACTCGGCGTATCGTTAATGCACTACCTTGACGTCTGTTATGGCTTGATCGGCGCCAGGGGGAGTGCGCATTGTGGAGAGTCCGCTTCACAATGTGATGACGATCATGAACCGGGACGCATGACACGGGAGTCAGGCCGATGCAGGGTGCGAGCGTTCGCAGCGGCAGGGTATCCTCGCCTGCTGATGATCCAGCATGGTCGAGAAACCAGGCAGAGTACGCGTTGAACATCGTCATTGTTGACGACCAGACGTCCGCCCGGACGATGCTGCGTCACGTCATCGAGGACATCGCGCCCGAACTGAGCGTGTATGACTTCGGTGATCCGCTGACCGCATTGGCCTGGTGCGAGGCGCATCCGGTCGACCTGCTGCTGCTCGATTACCGCATGCCGGAGATGGACGGGCTGGAGTTCGCCCGCCGTTTCCGCCGCCTGCCCAAGCATCGCGACATTCCGGTGATCCTGATCACCGTGGTCGGCGACGAGCCGATTCGTCAGGCGGCGCTGGAAGCGGGGGTCATCGACTTCCTGGTCAAGCCGATCCGCCCGCGCGAATTGCGCGCGCGCTGCTACAACCTGCTGCAGCTGCGCCAGCAGACCGAGAACGTGAAGCAACGCGCGTTGTCGCTGGAGCAGCGCTTGCTGGCAAGCATGCACGAGGTCGAGGAACGCGAACGCGAGACCCTGTCGCGATTGGCGCGGGCGATCGAGTTCCGTGATGCCGGCACCAGTGCCTACCTCGAGCGCATGGCGCGCGTAGCGGGGTTGATTGCCGAACAGCTGGGCCTGCCCGAAGACGACGTGCGCCTGATCGAGATGGCGGCGCCGCTGCATGACATGGGCAAGATCGCCATTCCCGATGCCGTGCTGCTCAAGCAGGGCAAGCTCAACGACGAGGAGCTGGCGATCATGCGCCGTCACCCGCGCATCGGCCATGAACTGCTCAGCGGCAGCCAGAACCGCTTCATCCAGGTCGGCGCATTGATCGCGCTGCGCCACCACGAACGTTACGACGGCAGCGGCTACCCGGATGGGCTGGTCGGAGAGGCGATTCCGCTGGAAGCGCGCATCGTCGCCGTGGCCGATGTCTTCGATGCACTCATCTCACCCCGTCCGTACAAGGAAGCATGGACCATGGAAGCCACACTGGCTTATCTGTACGCCCAGCGTGGCCGATTGTTCGACCCGCGCTGCGTGGATGCGCTGATGCGCGGTCACCAGCAGTTGATGGATATCTGCGCCCAGCACTCGACGGCATCGACGCGACCGGGTGGGTGACATGCAGGACCTGTTCGCACGCGTGAGGCGTCGGCTGGCGCAGCGTCCGGATTCGGAACATGGCCAGGCGATCGTGCGGGTGGTGCTGATCTCGCTGATCCTGGTCTATGTACTGTTGTCCGGTGCCCGCCTGCACCGGCTGGACCAGTACCAGGGCGTGCTGGCAACGGTGCTGACCGGGCTGGGCCTGTCGTTGCTGCTATGCGGTTGGCTGCTGTGGAAGCCTGAGCGCTCGGACCCGCGGCGCGTGGCCGGGATGCTGGCCGATTACGGCCTGATCGCGGTCGGCATGATCCAGATGGGCGAGCCGCTGGCGTGGGTGTATGCGGTGGTGATGTGGGTCACGGTGGGCAACGGCCTGCGCTTCGGGCCGCGCTACCTGGCCGCTGCCATCGTGCTGGCGATGGTCAGTTTCGGCACCACCGTGCTGTTGACCCCTTACTGGCAGGCCAACCTGGGCCTGGCCATTTCCCTGTGGTTGGGGTTGCTGGCAGTACCGTTGTGCTGCTCCTCCCTGCTGCGCCGAAGGATGCGACATCCGACCATGGATACGACGCCCGCCGCTGGCTCCGACAAGCGCTCGCTGCTGGCCCGCTTCAAGCAGCGGCTGTCCGGGCGCGAGGACAGCGAGCACGCGCAGAACCTGATCCGCATCATCATCACGGCGCTGTTCATCAGCTATCTCGGCTGGCGTTCGCTGAGCGGTGGCGGTGAAGCGCTGACGACGACGTGGCTGATCCTCGCCTTCGAGCTGACCATTTCCGCCGGCCTGCTGACCGCGATCCTGGTCAATCCGGGCGTGTCGCATGTGCGCCGGGTGATCGGCATGCTGACCGACTACACCTGCATGGCCTGGATCATGACGATCCAGGGCGAGCCGGCGGCACCGCTGTATGCGGTGATGCTGTGGGTCACGATCGGCAACGGCATGCGCTACGGCAGCACCTACCTGCGCGTGGCTACTGCCATGGGCTGCCTGGCCTTCCTGTGCACGGTGATGCTGTCGCCATACTGGCGCGGCCACGACTATCTGGGCTGGGGCCTGCTGCTGGGCCTGGGCGCGATTCCGCTGTACTTCGATTCGCTGCTGCATGCCTTGACCCGGGCGGTGGCCGAGGCGCGCCAGGCCAATGAAGCCAAGAGCCGCTTCCTGGCCAACATGAGCCATGAATTCCGCACGCCGTTGAACGGGCTGGCAGGCATGACCGAGGTGCTGGCCACCACCCGCCTGGACGATGAGCAGCGCGAGTGCCTGAACACCATCCAGGCCTCGACCCGCAGCCTGCTGGCGCTGGTGGAAGAGGTGCTGGACATCTCCGCGATCGAAGCCGGCAAGGTGCGCGTGGAGTGGCACGAGTTCGCGCTGGCCGATGTGCTGCAGGCGATCAATCTGATCCTGACCCCGCAGACCCGCTCCAAATCGCTGGACTATCGCGTGCAGGTGGACGACAACGTGCCGCCGCGCCTGCTGGGTGATGCCGGGCATCTGCAGCAGATCCTGCTGAACCTGATGGGCAACGCGGTCAAGTTCACCGACAGCGGCTACGTGCATCTGCGCGTGTCCAGCCCCGATGCCCTGGGCAGCGAGCGGATGCGCCTGCGCTTCGAGATCGTCGATACCGGCATCGGCGTGCCGGTGGCGTTGCGCGGGCGCCTGTTCAATGCCTTCGAGCAGGGCGATGTCGGCCTGGCCCGTCGCCATGAAGGCACCGGTCTGGGCACGGCCATTGCCAAGGGCCTGGTCGAGTCGATGGGCGGGCAGGTCGGCTATGCGCCGAACAGCCCGCGCGGCAGCGTGTTCTGGGTCGAGATCACGCTGGACGTCGCAGACACCTCATCAGCCACGGCGGTTCCCTCCGAGGTGGCTGAAGCTGGGAATGTCATCGCGTTTTCCAATCCCTTCCTGCGCCATCGTGCACGGGTGCGCAGCCTGCGGGTCCTGGTGGCCGACGACCACGAAGCCAACCGCATGGTGCTGCAGCGGTTGCTGGAGAAGGCCGGCCACAAGGTCACCTGCGTCAATGGCGGCGCCGAAGTACTGGATGCGTTGGAGCAGGCCAGTTACGACGCAGCGATCGTCGACCTGCACATGCCCGGCATGAGCGGACTGGACCTGCTCAAGCAGTTGCGGGTGATGCAGGCCAGTGGCATGCCTTACGTTCCCGTCATGGTGCTGAGCGCGGACGTCACCCCCGAGTCCATCCTGCGTTGCGAGCAGGCCGGTGCCCGCGCCTTCCTTGCCAAGCCCGTGGTGGCCACCCGCCTGCTTGAAGTGCTGGCCGATGTCGCCGCCAACACCCGCGCCGAGTCCGGCATCCAGTCGGTGCCGGCATTGCCGGTCGGCGATGGCGTGCTCGATACCGCAGTACTGGACGAGCTGGCGTCGCTGGGCATGGGCGATGGCTTCGAACGCAAGTTCATCGACCAATGCCTGGCGGACGTCGACGCGAGCATGGGCCAGCTGCAGGGCTGCGGCGAGCGCCAGGCCTGGGAGGATTTCCGCGAGCACGCACACGCGCTGCGCGGTGTGGCGAGCAACCTGGGGCTTGTCCAGGTTGCCGCCTCCAGTGGCGAAATCATGCGCATGGCGGACTGGCAGCTGAAGGGTGAATGGAGCGCCCGCCTCGGCAGCCTGGCGACCGCCCTGCGCAACGGCAGGAATGCGTTGGCTGCCCGTAGCGCGGGGGCACCGCACCGCGACGACAGCGAGCGCAGCCCGTCCTGACCCGCCAGACGCTCAGGCCGGGTCGCCATTGCGCCGGGCCTGCGCCCGTACCAGCCGATCCATGGTGCGCAGGGACTTCTCGCCGAGCTGCATGGCGGTGTCCACCCAGATCTCGGTGATCCGCATCATTTCATGCAGCGGCACCATGGTGGCGATCTCGTTGACCTCACGCATCGCTGCCCATGCGTGCGGAATGCGTCGGCTTTCCTTGATCACCTGTTCGACCGCGGCAACACCTTCGCCCACCGGCACCACGATGTCGACCAGGCCCATCTCCTTCAGCTGGCTGGCGGTGTAGAGGTTGCCTTCCAGCATGATCTTCTCGGCCAGGCGCGGGCTGATCCGCTGGCACAGGAAGGAGTAGGCGCCCATGCCCGGGAACAGGTCGAACAGCACCTCGGGCAGGCCCATCAGCACGCCTTCCTCGGCGACGATGGTGTGGCAGCTGAGTGCGGCCTCGAAGCCGCCACCCAGTGCATTGCCCTGGACCAGGGCGATGCTGTGGGCACGGGTGCCCAGGCCGGCATGGAAGGCATGCACGCCGCGCACGCAGCGCTGGGCATAGTCGAGCAGGCGGGCGCGGTCGCCTTCGCGGATCAGGCGGCAGAACAGTTCGAGGTCGCCCCCCAGGTTGAACACGTCGCTGTCCGAGGCAAGAACGACATGGGGTGACAGGGCGTGCGAGGCGCTGAGGCGGTCGCCCAGGTCGCGCTGGTAGTCGACGATGTCATCGACCAGGCGCGAGGCGAAGCACGGCCGGCCTGGCTGGTTGACCAGGTTGGCGTGCATGTGGATCCAGTAGACATCCCGCTCGGGCTCCTCGGTGATACGCAGGGTAGGGTGCTGCGAGGGGCGGGTGATGATGGGGCGTACTGCGGACATGGGAGTTCTCCGTGTGACCGTCCGGCCAACCGCAGAGCGGACGGAGAGGAGTGAGGGGGCGGGCTGAACGTGCGGCGGCGACTGATTCTATGCACCCGTCGTGAACCGCCCGCAAGCGCTGTACCGGCCATGTTCCGGTAACAGAAAGACCCCGCCGTCTCCGGCGGGGTCCCTGTATTGTCCCGTTGCCCGGAAACCCTTACTGGGCGGGCGTATCACGCAGCTCGCGACGGAGAATCTTGCCGACATTGGTCTTCGGCAGCTCTTTTCGGAATTCTACGATTCTGGGGTGCTTGTAACCGGTCAGGTTTGCCCGCGCATGTTCCTTGACCATTTCCGCGGTCAGGTTCGGGTCCTTCTTCACGATCACGACCTTGACCACTTCGCCGGACTTCTCGTCCGGGACACCGACGGCGGCGACTTCCAGCACGCCCGGCATCATCGCGATGACGTCTTCGACCTCATTCGGGTACACGTTGAAGCCGGACACCAGGATCATGTCCTTCTTGCGGTCCACGATGTAGAAGAAGCCCTTTTCGTCCATCTTCGCCATGTCGCCGGTGTGCAGCCAGCCGTCGGCGTCGATGGCGGTGGCGGTTTCTTCCGGCCGCTGCCAGTAGCCCTTCATCACCTGCGGGCCCTTGATGCACAGCTCGCCCACTTCGCCCAGCGCCAGGATATTGCCGTTGTCGTCCTTGATGCAGGCATCGGTGGACGGGATCGGCAGGCCAATGGCGCCGTTGTACTCGGGCAGGGTGAGCGGGTTGATGCAGGCTGCCGGTGAGGTCTCGGTCAGGCCGTAGGCTTCGACCAGGGTCACGCCGGTGACCTTCTTCCAGCGTTCGGCCACGGCACGTTGCACCGCCATGCCGCCGCCCAGAGTGAACTTGACCGAAGAGAAGTCGATCTCGTCGAAGCCCGGGGTGTTGAGCAGGCCGTTGAACAGCGTGTTGACGCCGGTGATGGCAGTGAAGCGGGTGCCCTTGAGCTCCTTGACGAAGCCCTTCATGTCGCGCGGGTTGGTGATCAGGTGATTGCAGCCACCGAACTTCATGAAGACCAGGCCGTTCGCGGTCAGCGCGAAGATGTGGTACAGCGGCAGGGCAGTGATGATCACTTCCTTGCCCGGCTCGATGCCCGAGGTGGACAGCCACGCCGACGCCTGCTGCATGTTGGCGATCAGGTTGCGGTTGGTCAGCATCGCACCCTTGGCCACGCCGGTGGTACCACCGGTGTACTGCAGGAAGGCGATGTCGTCGTGGTCGATCTCGACCGGCGGAAGCGCGTGGCGGCTGCCCAGCTTGAGCGCCTGCTTGAAGCGGACGGCGCCCTTGATGTGGTAGTTGGGCACCATCTTCTTGACGTACTTCAGCACGAAGTTGACGATCGCGCCCTTGGCGCCGAGCAGGTCGCCCAGGCCGGTGGTGACCACGTGCCTGACCGGCGTGTCGGCGATGACCTGCTCGACGGTGTCGCCGAAGTTGTCGACCACCACCAGCGCACTGACGCCCGCGTCGACCAGCTGGTGCTTGAGTTCGCGCGCGGTGTACAGCGGGTTGACGTTGACCACGGTCAGTCCGGCGCGCAGCACGCCGAAGGTGGCCACCGGGTACTGCAGGCAGTTGGGCATCATCAGGGCGACGCGGTCACCCTTCTTGAGCTTGAGCTCACCCAGCAGGTAGGCGGCGAACTGGGTGACCAGCGCATCCGTCTCACCATAGGTGAGGACCTTGCCGAAGCTGGAGTAGGCGGGACGGTCGCGGAATTTCGCGACGGAAGCGTCGAAGACCGAGGCGACCGAATGGAATTCGTTGACGTCGATTTCGGCGGGAACGCCTTTCGGATAGCTCTGCAGCCAGGGACGATCCAGACTCATATTCCCCCTCCAGGAATCGTGATGTATTAGGTTCGGCCCTGAGCGTAGCGACAATGGCCGTTCATTGCAGCATACCCCGCCGTAGGGAAAACGCGAAGAGGCCCCGAAGGGCCTCTTTGCTGGGTAGTGCCGGCATCTGCGCTCGATCGGGCCGCTTGCGTCAGCCCTGCTTGCGCACCGGTGCGCCGTTGGCCTTGTAGTACGGCGCGGTGCTGCGGGCCAGCGGGGTGCGGCCGCGGATCACGTCGGCCAGCTTCTCGGCCATCATGATGGTCGGCGCGTTGAGGTTGCCGGTCACCACCTGCGGCATGATCGAGGCATCGACGATGCGCAGGCCTTCCAGGCCGTGCACGCGGCCCTGGCCATCGACCACCGCCATCGGGTCATCGGCATGGCCCATCTTGTTCGAGCACGACGGGTGGTAGGCGGTCTCGGCATGCTCGCGCACGAATGCGTCGATCTGCGCGTCGGTCTGCAGCGCGCTGCCCGGCGAGATCTCGCGGCCGCTGTACGGTGCCAGCGCCGGCTGCGCGAAGATCTCGCGGGTGATGCGGATCGCCGCGCGGAACTCACGCCAGTCCTGCTCGTGCGACATGTAGTTGAACAGGATGCTCGGATGTTCGCGCGGATCCTTCGAACGCACATGGATGCGGCCGCGGCTGGGCGAGCGCATCGAACCGACGTGCATCTGGAAGCTGTGCGCCTTGATCGGGTTGGAGCCGTTGTAATTGATCGCCACCGGCAGGAAGTGGTACTGCAGGTTCGGCCAGTCGAATTCGGCATCGCTGCGGATGAAGCCACCGGCCTCGAACTGGTTGCTGGCGCCGATGCCGGTACCCAGGAACAGCCACTCGGCACCGATCGCCGGCTGGTTGTACAGCTTCAGTGCCGGCGCCAGCGACACCGGCTTCTTGCATTCGTACTGCAGGTACATCTCCAGGTGATCCTGCAGGTTGGCGCCGACGCCTGGCAGGTGGTGCACCAGGTCGATGTCCAGGCTGCGCAGCAGGTCGGCCGGGCCGACGCCCGAGCGCTGCAGGATCTGCGGCGAGGCGATGGCTCCACCGCACAGCAGCACTTCGCGGCGCGCAGTGGCACGCTGCGGCTGGTCGTTGTGCAGCCACTGCACGCCCACCGCACGCTTGCCCGAGAACAGGATGCGGTCGGTCAGTGCGTGGGTGACGATGGTCAGGTTCGGACGCGGCTTGGCCAGGTCCAGGTAGCCACGGGCAGTGCTGGAGCGACGACCCTTCGGGGTCACCGTGCGGTCCATCGGGCCGAAGCCTTCCTGCTGGTAGCCGTTGAGGTCGTCGGTGCGCGGATAGCCAGCCTGCACGCCGGCTTCGACCATCGCCGCGAACAGCTCGTTGTTGCCGGCCTTCGGCGTGGTCACGCGCAGCGGGCCGTCGCCACCGTGGTAGTCATTGGGGCCGATGTCGCGGGTTTCGGCCTTGCGGAAGTACGGCAGGCAGTCCAGGTAGGTCCAGTCTTCCAGGCCCGGCATGCTGGCCCAGTTGTCGTAGTCCATCGCGTTGCCGCGGATGTAGCACATGCCGTTGATCAGCGACGAGCCGCCCAGGCCCTTGCCGCGGCCGCAGTCCATGCGGCGGTTGTTCATGAAGGGCTCGGGATCGGTCTTGTACGCCCAGTTGTAGCGCTTGCCCTGCAGCGGGAAGGCCAGTGCCGCCGGCATCTGGGTACGGAAGTCGAGCCGGTAGTCCGGGCCACCGGCTTCCAGCAGCAGCACGCTGACATCGGCATCTTCGGTGAGGCGGGTCGCCAGCACGTTGCCGGCCGAACCGGCGCCGATGATGATGTAGTCGTACTCGTTATGGGTGCTCATGGGTGTCTCCTGCAGGCCGGGGCGCGCTGCATGCAGGCGTCCCGGCGGAATGTCGGATCGGCGCGGTGGCCGGACGAGAGGGCGTGCTCGGGGCGCGCCGGTCAGAACACGCTGGCGTAGTCGCCCAGCTCGACCTGCACCGACTTGATGCGGGTGTAGTGGCCGAGGGTGGAGATGCCGTTCTCGCGGCCGACGCCGGATTCCTTGTAGCCGCCGACCGGCATTTCGGCCGGCGATTCGCCCCAGGTGTTGATCCAGCAGATGCCGGCTTCCAGGCGGTGGATGATGCGGTGGGCGCGGCTGACGTCCTTGCTGACCACGCCGGCGGCCAGGCCGAAGGTGGTGTCGTTGGCGCGGCGCACCACTTCGTCCTCGTCGTCGTAGGCGAGGATGCTCATCACCGGCCCGAAGATCTCTTCCTTGACGATGGTCATGTCATCGCGGCAGTCGGAGAACACGGTCGGCAGCACGTAGGCGCCATTGGCCAGCGCGCCTTCGGTGGCGCGGCCGCCGCCGGTCAGCAGGCGGGCGCCTTCGGTCTTGCCGCTTTCGATGTAGCGCAGCACGTTTTCCATGTGCGGGAAGCTGGTCAGCGGGCCGAAGTTGGTCTCGGCGGCCATCGGGTCGCCGATGCGGATGCGCTTGACGCGCTCGACAACAGCGGCTTCGAACGCGGCCAGCATGCTGCGCGGCACGAACACGCGGGTACCGTTGGTGCAGACCTGGCCGGAGCTGAAGAAGTTGGCCATCACCGCGATGTCGGCGGCGCGGTCGAGGTCGGCGTCATCGCAGATCACCAGCGGCGACTTGCCGCCCAGTTCCATGGTCACTTCCTTCAGCGACGAGGACGCGGCGCTGGCCATGACCTTCTTGCCGGTGGCGACGCCGCCGGTGAAGGAGATCTTCTCGATCACCGGGTGCTCGGTCAGCCACTGGCCGATCTCGCGGCCCGGGCCCTGCACCACGTTGAACACGCCGGCGGGCACGCCGGCTTCGGTGTAGATCTCGGCCAGCCGGATCGCGGTCAGCGGGGTCACTTCGGACGGCTTGAACACCATCGCGTTGCCCGCGGCCAGCGCCGGGGCCGACTTCCACATGGCGATCTGGATCGGGTAGTTCCAGGCACCGATGCCGGCGACCACGCCCAGCGGTTCGCGTCGGGTATAGAAGAAGCTCGATTCGCGCAGCGGCAGCTGGATACCTTCGATGGCGGTGGCCAGGCCGGCGTAGTACTCGACCACGTCGGCGCCGGTGACGATGTCCACGGTGGTGGTTTCGGCCAGCGCCTTGCCGGTGTCCAGGGTTTCCAGGTGGGCCAGTTCGTCGTTGCGCTCGCGCAGGAGCTCGACGGCACGGCGCAGGATGCGCGAACGCTCCATGGCCGTCATCGCGGCCCACACCTTCTGGCCTTCGGCTGCGCTCTGCACGGCACGCTCGACGTCGGCCTGGCTGGCGACCTGCACTTCAGCGATCACCTCGCCGGTGGCCGGGTTGATGGTCTTGAAGGTCTTGCCGCTGGTGGCATCGACGCGCTGGCCGTGGATGTAGAGCTGTTGGACGGGCAGGGTGGTCATGGGGCGTACTCCTTGGAAGGGGGCGGGTGCTGAAGCGCTTATAGCGCGACAGCCTGCAACTGGAAGTCGATATAGCCGTAAGCGATGCGCCGGGACTTCTCGGCATTGAACTGGCCGCCGACCAGGCTGCCGCGCAGCCACAGGCCGTCAATCATCGCGGCCAGGCCGCGGGCGGCCAGGCGGGCCTGCGGGTGGGGCAGCAGGCGGTTGAACTGGTGGCACAGGTTCGAGAACAGGCGCTGGTCGTTGGCGCGCTGCAGCCGGGCCAGTTCCGGCTGGTGCATGCTGGCGGCCCAGAAGGTGAGCCAGACGCGCATGGCGGTGCCGTTGATCTGGCTGTCGTCGAAGTTGCCATCGACGATGGCGCGCAGCTGCTCGCGCGGGTCGTCGCTGGCGTCGGCGCGGTAGCGGGCGACCGCGTCCTTCAGTTCGCGCAGGATCTGCCGCATTGCAGCATTGAGCAGGCCGTCCTTGTCGCCGAAGTAGTGGGCGACGATGCCGCTGGACAGCCCGGCCTTCTTCGCGATGGTGGCGACGGTCGCATCGGCCATGCCGATCTCGTCGATGGTCTGGAAAGTGGCCCGGATCAGCTGCTCGCGCCGTACCGGTTCCACGCCTTTCTTCGGCATTGTCTCTCCACGGATTGCGACCCGAAGGATCGGGCTGCCCGCCATTATGCTTTTTATTGATTGAACGTTCAATCAATAAACCCTAGGATGCGCTCGCGCCCCACGCCATGGGCCCGGTTTACCGGTCCGGCCCCGCCCATGTGCTCCCTCGGACTTGATGAGACGACCCCATGTCTTCCCTGGCTCATCCCAAGCGTTCGCCCCTGCGCTTGAACCGTTTTGTGTTCTTCAGTTCCTCGGTGTCGATCGGCATCCTCGGGCTGCTCACCGTTCTCTATCCCGAAGGCAGCGAGCACTGGCTGCAATGGGCGCAGGCCGAAGTGTCGGCCGCGTTCGGCTGGTGGTACATGCTGCTGATCGTGCTGTGCCTCGGCTTCGTGCTGTGGCTGGCGTTCTCGCCGTATGGCCGCATCCGCCTGGGCCACAACGAGGAATCACCGGCCTTCGGCTACGTCGCATGGGTGTCGATGCTGTTCTCGGCCGGCATCGGCATCGCGCTGCTGTACTACGGTGCCTACGAACCGCTGGACCATTTCCTCAATCCGCCCGGGCAGCCCGGCGGCACCGTGGCCGCCGGCCGCGAGGCGATGGTGCTGACCTTCCTGCACTGGGGCCTGCACGGCTGGGCGCTGTACGCGCTGGTCGGCGTGGCGCTGGGCTACTTCGCCTACCGCCGCGACCTGCCGCTGGCGTTGCGCTCGGCGCTGTACCCGATCTTCGGTGAGCGCATCCATGGCCGCATCGGCGACATGGTGGATGGCTTCGGTATCCTGGCTACGCTGATCTCGATGGTGACCAACCTCGGCATCGGTGCGCTGGTGGTGCAGTCCGGCCTGGTCTACCTGTTCCACATCCCGGATACGCCGCAGGTGCTGGTGGCGATCGTGCTGGTGATGATGGTGGTGGCCACCATCGGTGTGGTGGCTGGCGTGGAAAAGGGCATTGCCTGGCTCTCCAACCTCAACGTGCGCCTGCTGTGCGGCCTGCTGCTGTTCGTGCTGGTCACCGGCCCGACCCTGCACCTGTTCGACGGCCTGATCCAGAACACCGGCGATTACCTCGGCGCGTTCGTGCGCAAGAGCTTCGACATGTACCTCAACGACCCGAAGGGCCGTGAGTGGATGGGCTCGTGGACGCTGTTCTACTGGGCCTGGTGGATCGCCTGGGCGCCGTTCGTCGGCCTCTTCGTGGCACGCATCTCGCGTGGCCGCACCATCCGAGAAGTGATCATGGGCGTGTTGCTGATCCCGCTCGGCTTCACCCTGGCCTGGCTGTCGATCTTCGGCAACACCGCCATCGACCTGGTGCTCAACCATGGCCAGGCGATCCTGGGTGAGGTGGCCCAGCACGATGCGGCGATGACGCTGTTCAAGCTGCTGGAATACCTGCCCGCCGCGCCGTATGTAGCCGGTGCCGCGGTGGTGATCGGTTTCGTGCTGTTCCTGACCCCGGTCGATTCGGGCACGCTGATGATCGCCAATCTGTGCACCCGTCGTGTCGATGACGGCGTCGAGGACGGTCACGACGCACCGATCTGGCTGCGCGTGTTCTGGGCGGCCGGCATCACCGTGGCCAGCGTCGGCCTGCTGCTGGCCGGCAACTTCAGTGCGATGCAGACCGCAGTGGTGCTGTGCGGCCTGCCGTTCTCGTTCACCCTGGCGTTCTACATGTGGGGCCTGCTGAAGGCGCTGCGTACCGACCCGGACGCGCCACGCCGGTGAGCGCTTCTGTAGAGCCGAGCCCATGCTCGGCTGCTGTTGGCGCAGAACCAGCAGAGCCCATGCTCGGCTCTACAGGGGGGCATCGCAAACGCAAAGGGCCGGATCCGCAAGGATCCGGCCCTTTCCTCAATCGGGCGCAGCCGCGCCGTTACTTGCTGGCCAGCTGGCGCAGCACGTACTGCAGCAGGCCGCCGTGGCGGAAGTACTCGACTTCCTTCGGGGTCAGCAGCATCACCGACACCTCGAAGGTCTTCTTCGTGCCGTCGGCCTTGGTGGCGGTGACCGTGGCGCGCTTGCTGGCGCCGTCCTGCAGGCCGGTGATGTCGATCACTTCCGAGCCGTCCAGGCCCAGCGACTGCGCGTTTTCGCCGTTGCGGAACTGCAGCGGCAGCACGCCCATGCCGACCAGGTTGGAGCGGTGAATGCGCTCGAAGCTTTCGGCGATGACCGCCTTCACCCCCAGCAGCAGGGTGCCCTTGGCCGCCCAGTCGCGCGACGAGCCGGTGCCGTATTCCTTGCCGGCCAGCACCACCAGCGGCACCTTGTCAGCCTTGTACTTCATGGCCGCATCGTAGATCGCCAGCTTTTCCGGCTGGCCACCACCGGCCGGGTAGTACAGGGTGTTGCCGCCTTCCTCGCCACCGAACATCAGGTTCTTGATGCGGATGTTGGCGAAGGTGCCGCGGACCATCACGTCATCGTTGCCGCGACGGCTGCCGTAGCTGTTGAAGTCGGCCGGCTGCACGCCGCGCTCCTGCAGGAAGCGGCCTGCCGGCGAGTCCTTCTTGATGTTGCCGGCCGGGGAAATGTGGTCGGTGGTGATCGAGTCGCCGAACAGGCCCATCACGCGTGCGCCGTGCACGTCGTCGATGCTGCCGGTCTGCATGGTCATGCCATCGAAGTAGGGCGGGTTCTTGATGTAGGTGGAGGCGTCGCTCCACGCGTACAGGTTGCCGTCCGGCGAGGCGATGGTGTTCCAGCGGGTGTCACCCTTGAACACGTCGGCGTAGTTCTGCTTGAACATCTCCGGGCCGATGGTGGCGGCGATGACATCGCCGATTTCCTTGTTGCTCGGCCAGATGTCGCGTAGGAACACCGGCTGGCCATCGCTGCCGGTCCCCAGCGGCTGGGTGGTCAGGTCGATGTCGGTGGTGCCGGCGATGGCGTAGGCCACCACCAGCGGCGGGCTGGCCAGGTAGTTCATCTTCACTTCGGGGTGCACGCGGCCCTCGAAGTTGCGGTTGCCCGACAGCACCGAGGTGACCACCAGATCGCCGGTGGCGATGCCGGCGCTGACTTCGGTCGGCAGCGGGCCGGAGTTGCCGATGCAGGTGGTGCAGCCGTAGCCGACCACGTAGAAGCCGATCTTCTCCAGCTCCTTCAGTACGCCAGCCTTTTCCAGGTAGTCGGTGACCACGCGCGAGCCTGGGCCGAGCGAGGTCTTGACCCACGGCTGGCGGTTCAGGCCCTTGGCGGCCGCGTTGCGGGCCAGCAGGCCGGCACCGATCATCACCGCCGGGTTGGAGGTGTTGGTGCAGGAGGTGATGGCCGCGATCACCACCGCGCCATCCTTCAGCCGGACCTTGCGGCCTTCGGTTTCGATATCGGCGTAGCCCTTGGCCAGCTGCTCGTTGCCGACCGCAGCGCCGCCGCCTTCATTGACGAAGGAGGAGACGTCGTCGCTGCGCTTGTCACGGTTGGCGGTCATGCCGACCAGCGCTTCGCGGTAGTTCTTCTGCACGTCTTCCAGCAGCACGCGGTCCTGCGGGCGCTTGGGGCCGGCCAGCGACGGCTTCACCGTGCCCATGTCCAGTTCCAGCGTGGTGCTGTACTGCGCATGTGCACTGTTGGCGTCGTGCCACAGACCCTGCGCCTTGGCGTAGGCTTCGACCAGATCGATCTGCTCTTCGCTGCGGCCGGACAGGCGCAGGTAGTTCAGCGATTCGGCGTCGATCGGGAAGATACCGCAGGTGGCGCCGTATTCCGGGGCCATGTTGCCGATGGTGGCACGGTCGGCCAGTGGCAGGTGCTGCAGGCCGTCACCGTAGAACTCCACGAACTTGCCGACCACGCCGAGCTTGCGCAGCATCTGGGTAACGGTCAGCACCAGGTCGGTGGCGGTGGCGCCCTCGGGCAGCTTGCCGGTCAGCTTGAAGCCGACCACCTGCGGAATCAGCATCGACGACGGCTGGCCCAGCATGGCGGCTTCGGCCTCGATGCCGCCCACGCCCCAGCCCAGTACGCCGATACCGTTGATCATCGTGGTATGGCTGTCGGTGCCGAACACGGTGTCGGGATAGGCAATCTCCTTGCCATCTTTCTGCGCGGTCATCACCACGCGCGCCAGGTTCTCCAGGTTCACCTGGTGGACGATGCCGGTGTTCGGCGGCACCACCTTGAAGTTGTCGAAGGCCTTCTGGCCCCAGCGCAGGAAGCCGTAGCGTTCCTGGTTGCGCTGGAATTCGATCTTGCCGTTGAGGTCCAGCGCGTCGGGCTTGCCGAACACATCGACCTGCACCGAGTGGTCGATGACCAGTTCGGAGGGAATCTGCGGGTTGATCTGCTCCGGCTTGCCGCCGAGCTTGACCACCGCATCGCGCATCGCGGCCAGGTCGACCACGCAGGGCACGCCGGTGAAGTCCTGCAGGACCACGCGCGCCGGCATGAAGGCGATCTCGGTGTCCGGCTCGGCCGCCGGGTTCCAGCGGGCCACTGCTTCGATGTGGTCCTTGCCGACGGTGATGCCGCCGTCCTCGTGCCGGAGCAGGTTCTCCAGCAGGATCTTCATCGAGTAGGGCAGGTGGGAGATGTCGAAGCGCTGGCCCAGCGTGGGCAGGCTGAAGTAGTCGTAGGTCTTGCCGCCGACGTTCAGCTGGCTGCGGGTGGAGAACGAATCGCTCATGCGGGGTAACTCCTTCTTGCGGATGGCTTGCAGTGGCCCGCGCATGGGCGGACCTGCTTGCGGTCGCCGCGGGCCTGGTGGCCCCGGAGGTTCCAGTATGAACCCGAAACTGAATGGATTCACCCGGGCCGGGTCCGGCCTGCGGCATCGGTTCCAGACTACAGGGGAAGGTGTATGGCGTATGTCACGTTTGTGGCCGATCCTTTGCGAGGCAAGGGCTGGCGGGTCGCCGGTCCTGTTCAGGGTGGAAGTATGCCCGGGGAAGTATGTATAATTTGTGCATACTCTGGAGGGCCTACCGATGGAAGCCACTGTTGCAGAACGCGGACAGATCACCCTGCCCAAGGCGGTGCGTGATGCCCTCGGCCTGACCAAGGGCACGCTGCTGAAGGTCGAGCTGGACGGCAGCCGCATCATCCTGCGCAAGAGTGTTGACGATGCCATTTCACGGGCGCGCGGCAAGTTCGCGCTGGACGGCTTCGAGTCGTCCGATGCGGCAGTACGCGCGGTGCGCGACGAGGAATAAGCCGTGATGATCGCCGTCGATTCACCGGTACTGGTCGAGCTGCTCAGCAATGGCCCGCAGGCCGATGCCGTGGAAGCCATCCTCCGGCAGAGCCTGGTCGGCGGCCGCGTGGTGGTCTGCGGCGCGACCCTGGCCGAGGTCTGCGCATCGCTGCGCGGCGGCGCCGAGGTGCTCGAAGCGCTGGAAGAAATGGGCGTGCACTTCAACCCGATGGAAGCCAAGTCGGCGTTGCGCGCCGGCGAGATGCACCGTCGCCACCGCCAGCGCAGCGGCAGCCGCCGCAGCCTGGACGAATTCATGGTCGGCGCCCACGCACTGCTGCAGTGCGATGGCCTGATCACCTGGAACGATACGTTTTACCGCGACTACTTCAAGGGCCTGAAGCTGATCGTGCCGCACGCCTGAGCCCACTTTTTTTCAACCTACGCATTACCCGGGAGTTGTCATGTTGGAAGCCTACCGCCACCACGTCGCCGAGCGCGCTGCGCTTGGCATCCCGCCGCTGCCGCTGAGCGCGCAGCAGACGGCCGATGTCATCGAACTGCTGAAGAACCCGCCGCAGGGCGAGGCCGAGTTCCTGCTCGACCTGCTGACCCACCGCGTGCCGGCCGGCGTCGATGACGCAGCCAAGGTCAAGGCCTCGTACCTGGCCGCGATCGCGCTGGGCAGCGAGCAGAACCCGCTGATCAGCCGCGAGCGCGCCACCGAACTGCTGGGCACCATGCTCGGCGGTTACAACGTCGCTCCGCTGGTGCAGCTGCTGGATGACGCCAGCGTCGGCACCATCGCCGCCAACGGCCTGAAGAAGACCCTGCTGGTGTTCGACGCCTTCCACGACGTGCAGGAAAAGGCCAAGGCCGGCAACGCCAACGCCCAGGCCGTGCTGCAGAGCTGGGCCGATGCCGAGTGGTTCACTGGCAACCCGGAAGTGCCGCAGAGCCTGACCGTCACCGTGTTCAAGGTGCCGGGCGAGACCAACACCGACGACCTGTCGCCGGCGCCGGACGCGACCACCCGCCCGGACATCCCGATGCACGCCCTGGCGATGCTGAAGAACAAGCGCGACGACGCGCCGTTCACCCCGGAAGAAGACGGCAAGCGCGGCCCGATCCAGCAGATCCTCGACCTGAAGGACAAGGGCCACCTGGTTGCCTACGTCGGCGACGTGGTCGGCACCGGCTCCTCGCGCAAGTCGGCCACCAACAGCGTGCTGTGGTGGACCGGCGATGACATTCCGTACATCCCGAACAAGCGCGCCGGTGGCGTGTGCCTGGGCGGCAAGATCGCGCCGATCTTCTACAACACCATGGAAGATGCCGGTGCGCTGCCGATCGAGCTGGACGTGTCGAAGATGGAGCACGGCGACGTCATCGAGCTGCGCCCGTACGAAGGCAAGGCGCTGAAGAACGGCGAGGTGATCGCCGAATTCCAGGTCAAGTCCGACGTGCTGTTCGACGAAGTGCGTGCCGGTGGCCGCATCCCGCTGATCATCGGCCGTGGCCTGACCGGCAAGGCGCGCGAGGCGCTGGGCCTGGCCCCGACCGACCTGTTCCGCCTGCCGGTGCAGCCGGCCGATACCGGCAAGGGCTTCTCGCTGGCGCAGAAGATGGTCGGCCGCGCCTGTGGCCTGCCGGAAGGCCAGGGCATGCGCCCGGGCACGTACTGCGAACCGAAGATGACCTCGGTCGGCTCGCAGGACACCACCGGCCCGATGACCCGCGACGAGCTGAAGGACCTGGCGTGCCTGGGCTTCTCGGCCGACCTGGTGATGCAGTCGTTCTGCCACACCGCCGCCTACCCGAAGCCGGTGGACGTGAAGACCCACCACACCCTGCCGGAGTTCATCTCCACTCGTGGCGGCGTTTCGCTGCGCCCGGGCGACGGCGTGATCCACAGCTGGCTCAACCGCATGCTGCTGCCGGATACCGTTGGCACCGGTGGTGACTCGCACACCCGTTTCCCGGTGGGCATTTCGTTCCCGGCCGGTTCGGGCCTGGTCGCCTTCGCCGCGGCCACCGGCGTGATGCCGCTGGACATGCCGGAGTCGGTGCTGGTGCGCTTCAAGGGCAAGATGCAGCCGGGCGTGACCCTGCGTGACCTGGTCAACGCGATCCCGCTGTACGCGATCAAGTCCGGCCTGCTGACCGTGGCCAAGGCTGGCAAGAAGAACATCTTCTCCGGCCGTATCCTGGAAATCGAAGGCCTGCCGGAGCTGAAGGTCGAGCAGGCGTTCGAACTGTCCGACGCCTCGGCCGAGCGTTCGGCCGCCGGCTGCTCGGTGCGCCTGAACAAGGAGCCGATCATCGAGTACCTGACCAGCAACATCACGCTGCTGAAGTGGATGATTGCCGAGGGTTACCAGGATCCGCGTTCGTTGCAGCGCCGTATCGAGAAGATGGAAGCGTGGCTGGCCAACCCGGAGCTGCTGGAGCCGGATGCCGATGCCGAATACGCTGCCGTCATCGAGATCGACCTGGCCGACATCCACGAGCCGATCGTGGCCTGCCCGAACGATCCGGACGACGTGAAGACCCTGTCCGAAGTCGCTGGTGCCAAGATCGACGAAGTGTTCATCGGTTCGTGCATGACCAACATCGGTCACTTCCGTGCCGCTGCGAAGCTGCTGGAAGGCAAGCGTGACCTGCCGACCCGCCTGTGGGTGGCCCCGCCGACCAAGATGGATGCCTCGGAGCTGACCAAGGAAGGCGTGTACGGCACCTTCGGTGCCACCGGCGCACGCATGGAAATGCCGGGCTGCTCGCTGTGCATGGGCAACCAGGCGCAGATCCGCGAAGGCTCCACCGCGATGTCGACCTCGACCCGCAACTTCCCGAACCGCCTGGGCCGCAACACCAACGTGTACCTGGGTTCGGCGGAACTGGCCGCGATCTGCTCGCGCCTGGGCCGCATCCCGACCAAGGAAGAGTACATGGCCGATGTGGGCGTGATCGCCGCCAGCGGCGCGGAGATCTACCGCTACATGAACTTCGACCAGATCGAGGAATACCAGGACGTGGCCAAGACGGTCGCTGCCTGATGCGGTAACTGAAAACCCCCGGCTCGCGCCGGGGGTTCTTGTTTGCGGGATGCCCTGTGGCGCCGAATCCATGCCCGGCTGCTGTTCGCGCGATGCGCGATGAGTCGAGCGTGGCTCGACTCTACAAAGGCATCCACGCATGGCGTGGATCCACTTCGCGTCAGCTGCGGGCGAGGGCGAGCAGGCGTTCCGCTATGCGTTCCAGTGGTACCTGTTCGTCCGCGGCGCCGAGCTTGAACGCTGCACCGGGCATGCCCCAGACCACACTGGTGGCCTCGTCCTGCACCAGTGTCGGCGCGCCGGCCTGGCGCATCTCCAGCAGGCCGCGTGCGCCGTCATCGCCCATCCCGGTGAGTATGGCACCGATGGCGTTGCTGCCGGCGTTCTGCGCGACCGAACGGAACAGCACGTCCACCGCGGGCTTGTGCCGGTTCACTGCCGGGCCGTCATCGACGCGGCAGCGCCAGCGCGCACCGTCGCGGATGATGCGCAGGTGCTTGCCGCCGGGTGGGAGGTAGGCGTGGCCGGGCAGCACCGCTTCGCCGTCGCTGGCCTCGCGCACGGCCATCGCCGAGTGTCGGTCCAGGCGTTCGGCAAAGGCGCTGCTGAAGCTGGCCGGCAGGTGCTGGGTCATCACCACGGCGGGCGCGTCGGCGGGCATGCCTTCCAGCACCACGCGCAGCGCTTCGGTGCCACCGGCTGACGAGCCGATCGCGATCAGGCGATCGGTGGTACGGAACTGCGGTGAGGCGGGGCGCATCGAGGGGGCTGCGTCCAGCATGAGTTTCGGGACTGCAGCGCGCACCAGCGGGCGCACCCGCGAGCGCGCCGCCATCTTGACCTTGGCGATGATCTCGTCGGCGTAGCCCTGCAGGCCGCGGGCCACGTCCAGCTTGGGCTTGGAAACGAAATCCACCGCGCCCAGCGCCAGTGCCTGCAGCGTGGTGTCGGCGCCTCGCTCGGTCAGCGAGGAAATCATCACCACCGGCAGCGGATGCAGGCGCATCAGGTTTTCCAGGAACGCCAGCCCGTCCATGCGCGGCATTTCCACGTCCAGGGTGATCACGTCCGGGGCCAGGCGCTTGATCTTCTCGCGCGCCAGCAACGGGTCGGCGGCGGTGCCGACCACGTCGATGGACGGATCGCTGGACAGGATCTCGGTGAGCATCTGGCGCACGACGGCGGAGTCGTCGACGATCAGGACCCGGCAGGGGGCGTTGCCGGTCAGGGTCATTCGAACAGCTCCACGCCGCCGGTGACCGGGGCCTTGGACAGGCGTGCACGCACCGCCGATTCGGTCGCGGCCACCTCGGCTTCATGGGCGTGCGGCAGGCGCTGCACCACCACGCGGCCGGTATCGGCGAAGAACCAGATCTTGCGCGGATGGATGCCGCACAGGTCCTCGGCGATGATCGGAATATGCTCGGCCTGCAGGTACTGGCGCACGAACTCGGCGTTGCGCGTGCCGACCGGATTGCTGGTGAAGCCCTTGAGCACGTTGGCGCCGCCGAACACCTTGGCTTCGATGCGCTTGCGGTGGGCGCCGCGCTTGAGCATGTCGTTGATCAGCAGTTCCATCGCGTAGCTGCCGTAACGCGCGGGCGCGCCGTCGCCGGCATTGCCCTCGGGCAGCAGGAAGTGGTTCATGCCGCCGATCTTCAGTACCGGGTCGCGCAGGCACGCGGCCACGCAGGAACCCAGCGTGGTGGTCAGCGCGGTGGTGTCGTCCACCACCAGGTACTGGGTCGGCAGCAGCTTGGCCGCGATGGTCTGGAAGCGCGCATCCTGGTAGCGCATCACATCGTCGGTACGCAGCGAGGCGTTCATGCGCCGGCCTTTGCCGCACGGCGATACAGCGTACGGCCGCAGGGCTGGATCAGGTCGGCGGCGTGCAGGTAGTTCTCCGAGTGCCCGGTGTAAAGCAGGCCGTCATCGGCCAGGTGCTGCACCAGGCGGCCGAGGATGGCACGCTGGGTCGGCTTGTCGAAATAGATCATCACATTGCGGCAGAACAGCGCGTCGAATGGTCCGCCGACGTCGTAGCGCGGGGCGAGCAGATTCAATGGGCGGAACTCGATCAGCTCGCGTAGTGCCGGCAGCACGCGGCACTGGCCCTCATTGGGGCCGCTGCCACGCTGGAAATAGCGCCGGCGCAGATCCGGGTCGAGATTGGTGACCCGGTCGATGTTGTAGACGCCACGGCCGGCGGTGGCCAGTACCTGGGTATCGACATCGGTGGCGACGATGCGCACCGGCGGCTTCAGCGTACCGAAGGCCTCACAGGCGGTGATCGCCATCGAATAGGGTTCTTCACCGGTGGACGCCGCGCATGACCACAGCAGCAGCGGCGTGCGGCTGGAGCGCTGCTGCAGTTCCTCGCGCAGCTTGTCGAAGTGGTGCGGCTCGCGGAAGAACGAGGTCAGGTTGGTGGTCAGCGCGTTGGTGAACGCCTGCCACTCGTCACCGTCTTCCTGCTCCAGATGGTCCAGATACTGCTGGAAGCTGCGCATGCCCAGCGTGCGCAAGCGGCGCGATAGGCGGCCATAGACCATGTCGCGCTTTGCCGGTGCAAGGGCGATGCCCACGCGCTGGTAGATCAGATCGCAGACGCGGCGGAAATCACGGTCGGCGAACTCGAATTCGCGCGGGCCGGTGACGATGGGAGTAGGACTTTGCACGGGGGACGTGTCCATCGGCAGAGGCGGCGGCCGAAGCCGCCGCGGGTGGGTCTCAGAATTCCTGCCAGTCGCTGTCGCTGGCGACGAAGGTGCTGGCGTTGCTGCCGGTGCGGCGGACCGGTGCCGGCGTTGGAACCGGCTGCGGGCGCGCCACGGCGGTGGCAACACGCACCGGTTCGACACGCGCGGCCACCGCCTTCATTGCGGCGGAGACCTGGTTGTCCAGGCGGAAGATCGCCACGGCGTCGGCCAGCTGGCCAGCCTGTTCTTCCATCGCGCGCGCGGCAGCGGTAGCTTCCTCCACCAGCGCGGCGTTCTGCTGGGTGGTCTCGTCCATCTGCACCACGGTCTGGTTGACCTGCTCGATGCCGGCGCTCTGTTCCTGCGAGGCGGCGGAGATCTCGGCCATGATGTCGGTCACGCGCTGCACCGAGGCGACGATCTCGCCCATGGTGCTGCCGGCCTGGTGGACCAGGCTGGAGCCTTCGGCAACCTTGCCGACCGAATCATCGATCAGGCCCTTGATCTCCTTGGCGGCGGCGGCCGAGCGCTGGGCAAGGGTGCGCACCTCGCTGGCGACCACGGCGAAGCCGCGGCCCTGTTCACCGGCACGTGCGGCTTCCACTGCAGCATTCAGCGCCAGAATGTTGGTCTGGAAGGCGATGCCGTCGATGACGCTGATGATCTCGGCGATCTTCTTCGACGAGGCTTCGATGGCCGACATGGTGTTGACCACCTGGCCGACCACGCTGCCGCCTTGAGACGCAACACCCTGCGCGCCGATCGCCAGCTGATTGGCCTGGCGGGCATGTTCGGCGTTCTGGCGCACGGTGGAGGTCAGCTCCTCCATCGACGCGGCGGTTTCTTCCAGGTTCGCAGCCTGCTGCTCGGTGCGACGCGACAGGTCGCTGTTGCCCGAAGCAATCTCACCGGCGGCCAGGGTGATGCTGGAAGCACTGGCCTGGATCTGGCCGACGATCTGGGTCAGCTGCGCGACGGTTGTGTTGGCGTCGTCACGCATGCGGGCGAACACGCCCTGGTAGTCACCCTGCATGCGCGCGGTCAGATCACCTTCGGCGATGGCCGACAGCAGCTGCGAGAGCTTGCCGAGGTTGTCATCGCTGACCGCCATCATCGCGTTGAGGTTTTCCAGCATCAGGCGAAAATCGTGATCGAAGCGCTGCGCATCGCCACGGCGGCTGAAGTCGCCGGCAGCGGCGGCACTGGCCAGCTGCTTGATTTCGGCGTTGATGCGGCCGAGATTGGCCTTGACGGTGTCGACGGTGGTGGTCATCGCCGCCTTTTCGCCGGGGTAGCGGGCGATGTCGCGGCTCAGGTCGCCGACCGCGTACTGCTGTACCACGTCCAGCACGTTATGCAGGGTCTGCACGTGGCCGCCTACCAGGGCGTTGGTTTCCTGCACCATCAGCCCGTACTCGCCGGGGAAGGCACTGGCGTCGATGCGATAGCTCAGTTCGCCGGCATCGTGGCGGCGGGCCATTTCGCGCTGGCCGCCGATCACTGCGTGCAGCTGCTGCTGCATGCCGGACATGGCGTCCAGCAGGCGACCGGGTTCGTCATGCGCCTGCGGACCGATGTGGCTGTCCAGCTTGCCGCGGGCGATACCCTCGGCGACGGCCGTTGCCTGCTTCAGCGGCACGGCGATGCGGTTGCCGATGAGCCAGCTCAGGGCCAGCACGATCAGTACCAGCACGCCACCGGAGACGGCCATGATGGCGGTGAACACCAGCGCCTGCTTCTGCACGTCGTCCATGTAGACGCCGCTGCTGACCACCCAGTTCCAGGGCGCGAACAGGCCGGCGTAGGCGACCTTCTCGACCTCGCCCTTGCTGCCGGGCTTGGCCCAGCGGTAGTTGACGAAGCCGCCACCGGCCTTGGCTGCTTCGACCTGGTCGTAGTAGATGCGCACGCCGTCGTCGGTGCGGAAGTCCTTCATGTCCTTGCCGACCAGATCCTTGCGGAACGGGTGCATCAGCAGGCGGTAGCCGGTGTCGTAGATGTTGAAGTAGTAGGCATCGTTCTCGGCGCGCATCACTTCCAGCGCCTGCAATGCCGCGCTCTTGGCAGCGTCCTCGCTGAGCTCGCCGGTACCGGCCAGCCGGTGATAATGCTGGAGGATGCCGTAGCTGAGTTCGACCTGGGTCTTCAGCGCGGTCTTGCGGGTCTCGGTGAGGTCCAGGTACTGCATGCGGGCGGCGATCACCGAGAGCGCGATCACGCCGAGCGCGATGAGCAGCGTCAGCAGGTTGAGCTTGCGCCGGACGGAGAGGTTGCTGAAGTAGTGTTGCCAGCGATGCAGGAGATTCATCGAGCAGGACCAGGTCGAAGCGGGCGGGCGGCGCCGAGCCGGTCAGCGGCGGGACAAGCCGTGACAACCCCGTTATCGGCCGATGGGGCGGGGGATTGAGGCGCAGTGTCCGAACGTATTCAGGTTTCCTTGCAGCGGCGGCTGCGGCGCTGCCTGCGGCAGGCTGGTTTTGAAGCAACAGCAACAGCAACAGCGGCTGGTCGGCGCTGGATTGTCAGTAAGTGGCTGGGCCGGGGTGGGCAGGCAGGACACGCCATAAACCTGTGGTGGTCTAATCAACTTGGACACTCGATAGGATCAATTTCAAGCATCGAGGTAGACC